>RECR01000089.1 GCA_007693955.1 Gloeocapsa sp. DLM2.Bin57 | reverse complement strand
TAATTAAAAAAGTGGGGATGGGCATCGCCTCACTCAAAAACGGTCAATCATCTCTGAAGGTGAAAGATAAGAAGCCTACAGCGTAATCTTTGATTCGGTGTAGGAGTATGTCACTCTGGGAGAACAGGATATTTTTACCTTTGGAAATCCACACCTTTGCTATTAACGCAAATCATCTAAAGAAGATGAGTAGTTTTTACTTTGATTCTGTTCGGGAATAAATTCTAAGGAAAGTTTTAATTGTAATTTCCCTTTGCGCCAATTTTGTTGAGGTTTTAGTAATTGACATGGTATCCCTTCTTTTAGGAGCATTTCTCCTATTTCTGGTTTATTTTCTACCAATTGACCTAACCATTGTAAGACATTTTCTTCTTCATCTTTTTGCAAATTAATATTAACTTTTTTAGCTTTAAAAGCGTCTTCTATAACCCTAGGTATTTCTTGCTTAACCGCTAATTGAATCGCTTCTTTAAGCAAATAAGCTTTAACAATCTCTTCATTGAAAGAAAAAATATCTTCTTGACCACAGTCGTCTAAATAATAATGTTGGCTCATTCTGTTACTTCCTCAGTAGTTATTTCTGTTGGGCTGATTAGGGGTAATTGGTATTCGTAAACCTGCATAGACTCTAAACAATTATTAATACCTTGAACCGCTTCATTATATCTTTTCATATTAATTATAGTTTGAGCTTGTAGTTGAGAATTACGAGCTATTTTTTCCTCAGCTTCTTTGACTAGATTTTGTTCTAAATAAGCGCGAGCTGCTGTATATTGTTGGATAATTTCTTCTGATTGTTGTTCAGCCATTGGTAATAATTGCGTTTTCAATGTCTGATTAAATGTCTGACGAAAATTACGGCGAATTGTTGCAGATACTTTGGGTTCAAAATCTAATTTAAGGAGTTGACGAATCGCAGGCTCTGCTTCTACCATAGTTTCACAATCATACCCTTGTGACGTTTGTTGGAGGGTTTCCCGAAATTGGTAGATAGAAAATGTTCCCTCATCGTAAAAACGAGGACTTTCACGCACATAGCGATCGCATTCTGTTCTAGCTTGACTAACAATAGCATGATTTAAGGCAATTTCTAGCCGTTTAATACTTTCGGTGATACCTCCATCATTGCCTAGGAGTCGATAAAGTTTGCGATAATAGTCGGTATTGCCAATAGTGTTTAACAATCTTTCGCTGACGTTAGTAATGATGCGTTGGGATTCTGATACTAAGACATCCTCAAGCTCGTTAGCTAGATAATACAGTGCTTCTACTAAAATAGCGATAAGTGGTGCAGTAGCGTTGCGAGGATGAGCCAGAGTAGCACGTTTATAAGCGTTAGCTACAGAAAAACTGTGTAATAACTCATCGAGACGATTAACCATTTTCCCCTGGAGTCGGTGGAAATCCTGCTCAAATTCCTCGTTTTGATTCACTATGATAAGATTGACTTCTTGACTGATATGCAGTTGAAATTCTTCGCCAATTTGTTGCAACTCTTGATGAAGACGCGCTAATTCTTGCGCTTTCATCGCTTCTATTTCTTGAGGTTGACTGGATAATTCGGTTATTTGAGTTAAGTAGTGATTGCGCAGATTGATACACAGGGGTTGTAAATCGTCAGCGAGATTAGAGAATAATTGGGGGCGTTTTTCTTCGGTGAGATAGCGAGTCATTCCCTGACGAAATTCTTCTATACCACTATCGTTAATTAACTGCTCAATCAATGGTTGTCCCCATTCTGCTAGAATTCTAACGTAGTTTTCTGCTGCGGTTTCGTAGCTTTTGACGTCAACGCGAAATTTAGTGCGGGTTAGTTTTTGGGAATTAGCACAATAATTGTTAAATTCACTGACAAATTGCGGTGTATCTTCTTCCCCTCCTAAATTTTTCACATTTTTAGCTAGGAATGAATTTAATCCCCAACGATCGCTACTATTGCTATGCTTAATTAAACTCCCGTAGAATCCTAATAATCCACTGGTTTTATATACTCGATTGGTGTCATAAAATTGTGACTGAATCAGGTTTTCTAATCGCTGACGCAATTGAGCGTTATACCAGGTTTCGTCGATACGATTAAATACATAGAAAACGCGATCGCGAATTCCTTTATTGCTTTTAATTGTTTCTAATAATCTGGTTTCTTCACTGCTCATTTCTCCTGCTGCACCTGCTTTAAGTACACAAACTACAGCAGAGGTGTCAGGATCGGTAATTTTTTGATAGGTTAACTCAGCATCTTTTTTAACGGGAGCGTCAATACCTGGTAAGTCAACTAAAACGTTCCCATCTTGTAGCAATGGATGATGACAATAATATTCTAGCTTTTTAAGAATAGCGCTATTACTTCCCCGACGAGCATAACTAGCAGCTTCATTGAGATTACCAAAATTTAACTGCTCCATTGAGTAGGTGTTATTCTGGGAAGGATGGAGGTAATTACTATTTTGTTGATATCCTTCTAATAGTAAAAGTAGTGCTTTAGCTTGTTTAGCTTTTTCTGATTTACTTTCTCCTCCTTCTGAGTAAATAATTTTCTCGGCTAACTGTTGTATTTCCTCTATTGTGGTAATTTTTTCGAGGTTGATTTCCCCATTAATACCGAGAATACTAGTTAAAACTTCTACTTGTTGGCTGATTTCCTGTTTACTTAAAAAAGTGAGTACCACTCTTTCTTGATTAGACTCAGCGTAATAAATATAGCATTCAGTTCCTGTAGCGTGACCTTCTGAACTATAAAGTAATTCTTTCTCTAAGATAGCGTTGATTAGCATAGATTTTCCCGCGCTAAAAGCTCCCGCGAAGACAATCTCAAATTGAGGGGCGATCGCTTTTTTCAGGGATGTTTCTATAGGAGTAGGATCATGTTGTGATTTTAAGCTTGATTCAAGTGACCACAATTCTAGGAGAGTGGTGACTAATTCTGGTAAATTTTGACAACTAGGCGGTAGTGAAATCATAAGTAGATTGCTATGTATCTCTATCAATCACTTTAACCTAGATCAAGCATTTTTATCAAAACTTACTGGTTAAGTTAGGGTGCGGGGTCTGGAGTTAGGTGTTAGGTATTATTGCTTTTAGATAATATACTTACTTTGGCCTCTTACCACTCTTCCCTTATATTAACTTATCTAAACTTTGGTTTACATTGGTTCAAAGGAACTTATATAGTAGTAATAGATACAGAAAATACCAGGGGATCAGCTATGAGTACTGAAGAAAGAGCCAGAGAATTATTAGCCCAAGACAGAAAACACGAAGGCAATCTTCATGATAATATGCTAACTAGAGCGGTTGAAGAAGTAGAAGAATTAGAAATAAGTAATACTGAAGAAAGAGCTAGAGAATTATTAGCCCAAGACAGAAAACACGAAGAACATATTCACGAAAATATGCTTAGTCGCAGTCACGAAGAAATACAACATTAACCGAATACTTCATCTTCTCTACCTAACCACCATTCGCCGAGATTCATCATGTCTTGGTGGATTTCTGCTAAGGTTGCAATATACTCACTATCAGCGAGAGTATGACGTCTTTCCTCAAGTTTTTTCAGACGCAACTGAATTAATAACCAAGGTTTGGAAATTCCGTCTATATTTTCAATATATTTAGCTAGTTCGTCGCTGTTCATATGCTCAGGAAAAAATGTTGTTGGTGGGGAAAAATAATCGCTCTAGGAGTGATTATACCATGGCTAAATTCTGGTAGTTCTGTACAAGCAGAATCAGAGTTTGTCTGTGTATCAAATTTAGAGAAGGAAGTTCAAGAAATAATCCATCGCCCCGAATGGAACAGATCTCGTTGGGGTATATTGGTACGTACCCTAGATGGGGAGGAGACTATCTATAATCTAGAGGGTGAGAAGTATTTTTTACCTGCATCGAGTCTGAAGTTACTAACTACAGCAGCAGCTATCCAAGGGTTGGGGAGTGATTTTAGGATCGCTACTCCTGTTTATGTCACAGGATCTGCCCCAAGACTGGAGAGATTGGTTATAGTAGGCAAAGGTGATCCGAGTTTAACTAGCGATCACCTTAGAGGTTTGGCTAGAGAATTAAAGCAACAAGGCATTAATCATATTAATGAGTTAATCCTTGTTGATAATTATTTCAATGATTCAGAGATTAACCCAACTTGGGAATGGTCAGATTTATATTTTTATTACGCGGTTGGAGTCAATAGTCTGATTCTGGATGAAAACAGAGTCATTCTAACCATTATACCCCAAGAGGTGGGAGAAACAGCCCAATTACAGTGGTCAAATCCTAACACCTTTAAACAATGGCGAGTAGATAATCAGGTTTTGAGTGTAACCGACCAAGATAGGGCTAGAATCAGTTTAGATGGCTTATGGGCTAAATCAGAGTTAAGGATAGAGGGAGAGATATCTACTGAGAGTCAACCTCTAGTTTATTATTTAGCGATCGCCAATCCCAGTAATTATTTTCTAGAGTCTTTGTCTCGTATTTTGTTGGTAGAAAACATTCAAGTTAGTCATAAAACTCTCACCTCTGATTCTGTTGAGAATTTAGGTACTAGATTTACTGAATTACTTTCACCACCATTAGAGACACTGATAGTCAAGGTTAATCAAGAGAGTAATAATTTATACGCAGAAGCGATCGCCAAAATCTTGCAACAAGAATCTACTCAAACTCTCCAAGAGATTTTAACTGAGTTAGGGGTTGAATCGAGTAGTTATCAAATGGCTGACGCTTCGGGGTTGTCTCGTCATAACCTAGTATCTCCCGAAGCTTTAGTACAAGTTCTTACTTTAATGGCTCAATTGTCTGTTTATCGTGAGTCTTTACCACAACCAGGACAAGGTACATTAAGACATAGATTAGCTGATCAGCAATTACAGGCTAAAACAGGTTATTTAAGCGGTGTATCTTCCTTAAGTGGCTACTTAACTCCAAAAGATTATCAACCAATTGTGTTTAGCATTATGATCAACCAATCTGAACAATCAGGGAGGGCTTTACAAGAGGCGATCGACGAGATAATAATCTTACTATCTCGTTTACGCAGATGTTAATAATCTGTTTCTTCCTCGTATTCTCGTGCTTTTTGTTTATCAGTCAGATTAATTCTAGGTGCTTGTAGAGGTTGTGGCTCTACATCATCATCCCAGATATCGCTTTTCTCATCATAATCATAGTCATAATCATAATCTGGTTGTTTGTTAAGGGGTTGATAAACAGGGGGAGTAGGTTCATAATCATCACTTTCTCCCCAGTTACTCTCTTCTAGATCTTCTTCGTATTCAGGATAACGGATTGATTCTGCTTGTTTTTGGGGAGTAACAGGAGTGTAGGGATCTTCCCAATCATCATCATGCCAATTTTCTTGAGAAATGGGGACTTTTTCCTCTACTTTTTCGGCGACGGGTGTACGGATGGGGATACGACTAGGTAGTTGGTTTTCTGCGGGGGTAACTGGTGGGTAGTAGCTTTCTTCTGCTTCTTTTTCCCAGGGAGGTTTACCGATTCCGAGGCGTTCCAATAAACCTACGCTTATTTGAGTCAAGCGATCTTCTGCACTTTCAAAAACGATCAAGCGATTAGGACCACCACTAATTACCTCATCCATAGACAATTCATAGGTACTAATCAATTGTTCGGGAATTTGATGATAACCAACCGAAGCGATAATAATCGAGGAGACTCTACCATCGGTGGGGTTGAATTGAAAATCTCTGACTCTTCCTAGTGGCTCTCCTGTTTCGGTGATTACTTCACTATTGACTAGTTGACTATAGACTTCTACATCTACATCTTCGATGACGTCTTCGTCTTCTACTAGGATGACATCCCCTGTTTGACTAATATTACTCAGATATAAGTATTTTGGTAACCCTGAAACGGCAAAACGGTTATCTCTTAATCCTAGAGCTACTACTTCTCGTCCATCTACATCAACTAATAATTCTTTGACTACTCCTAATTTTTTGCCAGTGTTACGAGTAATAACTTCTGTATTTAATATCTCAGTGCGTAAACGGCTATTATCGATTGTCATTGTATTCTATTTAAATTTTGTTTCCTAATTACTATAGATAGCTTAAAAGCACTTTTATTATTTAAGGTTACTTTTTTCTAGTCTAACTAATTTTTGTTAAGTTGATGATATTCTGCTATGAGTTTGAGTCTTTTTAGTTGTGCTTCCATATCTTGTTTGGTTAATCTAGCAGCCACAAGATTATAGCCAAAACTAACTAGAGGGTTGGGGATAGTGAATTCAAAACTGTTAATTAGTTTAGTTCCTGTGGGTATCGGTTGACATTCCCAGCGATCGCATCCTTGAAAAAAACCTGTAAATTGCCAGAGGATTAATCCTGACTCTCTCTGGATTACCTGACTTTCTAGAGTTGGTTGTAAGAGAGGGATATTGATGATAAAGCGACTGCGACTATTTAACTCGGTACTCCATTCCCCTATAGGTTCACAACGTAACATAGGATTCAACCAACGGTGCATCAAAACGCGATCGCTCAGACAATGTTCGACTACTGCAGGACTTGCTTCTATTTCGATAGACTGGGTTAATGTTTGTATCATCTTAAATTATAGATAACTTTTTCAAAGCTGCTAAAGCGGCTTTTTTTTCTGCTTCCTGTTTGCGAGATCCCTCACCGACTCCATAGACTCCACTTTTGATTTGGACTTCTATGGTAAAAGTTTTAGCATGAGGAGGACCAACCTCATTGAGTAGTTTATAAATCGGATTTTCTCCCATATTAACAATTGCCCATTGTTGCAGTAAATTTTTGGCATCATTGAGATAAGTTTTAGGTTCTGAAGCTTTACTAGAGAGGATTTCATCCGCTAGGGGAATAAATAAACATTCTATATATTCTTTAACCGCACTAATTCCTTGATCGAGAAAATAAGCACCAATAACCGCTTCTAGGGTATCAGAAAGTACAGCAGAACTATTTCTAACGGCGTTTTTTTCTGCACCTTTACCGATACGAATAAGTTTACCTAATCCCATTTCTTGCGCTATATTAGCTAATTGTGTTTGATCTACTAACATAGCACGTAGTTTAGTCAAGTCTGCTTCATCTAACTCGGGATAACGTTGATAGAGTGATTCAGCTATCAAAAAACCTAACACCGCATCACCGAGAAATTCTAGTCTTTCATTATCTGCTTTACAAAGGGATTCATGAGCGTAGGAACGATGAGTTAAAGCTTGTTGAAATAGTTCGTGATTATTAATTACTGGAAGTTTTTGAGGTAACATAATCTTAAAAGTAATTTAGGTGGAACGGTGGAACGGTGGAATGGTGGAATGGTGGAATGGTGGAACGGTGGAACGGTGGAATGGTGGAACGGTGAAACCCAATTCCTTTCTTCCTTTCTTCGGAATTCTCCCCTAATCCCGTCTCCCCATCTTCCCACACTCCCTACTCTTGCCTGAGTGCTTTACTGATGTTAATCTTATTGGTGAGGAAATTGATTGCCTCACCTTGGTTATGGTTGTTAATCTTGAAAAATATATTCTAGTTCATTTCTCAAAACATCAACATTAGCAATTCTGGCAACTATCAAGTTTTCTGAACCCGCTTTAGCTAACTCTCCTTGCCAATATTGGATTGATTCGGGGTATTTTAGCCAAAAATTAACCATGGTACTCATAACCTTATCCCAATTCCAATCTGGTTTAGCGTAGATTAATTCAGCTGAACGCATAAAAGCATCTAAAGTACATCGATCGCTTCCTAAATAAGCTTTACTCCGTTTAGGGTTTTTTTCCACTTTTTCTTGATGGTAAAAGAAATTTAGAACTGGAGCTACACCAATGATGTCAAAAGTATAAGACATAACCAAATTCTCAGTTTATTTTGCAAGTAATTTGGTAAATTCTAGACAATCTTTGCGGAAAGGGAACATTTTATTAACTTTTATTTAGATTTTAATGGTAAATTAGTTAACAAAACTTTATAGACAACTTTCTAGTAGAATTAAATTACGTCTAAATAAAATAGTGAGTCAAAGATGAATGCTTATATAACTCCCAAAAAACCTCACCAGATTATTGGAGGACAAGCAATCGATTACCCTCTATCTACAGATAGGTCTCTATGTATTGGTAGAGACGCTAGTAAGTGTGAAATTGTCATAGATTCTAACGTTTGTCAGACAGTATCGCGAGTCCATGTAGAAATTAGACCTGTTAATTACCCAACAACCCAACAAGTAGTCAGTTGGGAAGTATATGACCATAGTTCTAACGGAACTTTTGTTAATAATGTTCGCCTACAGGGAAGTCAGATCTTAACACCAGGAGATATCATTAAACTTAGTCAAGATGGTCCTGAGTTTGTCTTTAATAATTTGCTACAGTCTTTAAGAACAAATAATAATAACAATAACGAAGCTTTAAGACTAACCCAATTAGTGCCAATTTTATCAAAAAAAAATAATTTATTTAATAAAGGATTTTTAATACCAGGAATACTAACTTGTTTTTTTATTGTCAGTTTATTTTTTGTTATTAATAATCCTGTACTGTTTAATATTTTATTGGGAACGTATATTATTACCTTAGCTTATTATTTTATCTACCGTTTGTGTGGTAAGCATAAGCCCTGGTGGTTATTGTTGGGTGTAGCTATTGCTGAAATTATTATCTTAGTAAGTCCACTTTTAATAATATTTATAATTATCTTTCGGGGAGTTTTACCAGGAGGAATTGAGCAAAATAACTTTGCTAGTGCTTTTATTGCTAACTTTTTTGGTGCTGGTTTAATGGAGGAATTACTTAAAGCTTTACCAGCTTTTGTTTTGATTTGGTTTAGTTCCATTTTGAGATCACCTTGGCGTGAAAGAATCGGGATTTGGGAACCCTTAGACGGGATTTTAATTGTAGCAGCAGCTGGTGCAGGGTTTACCTTTATTGAAACTTTAGGACAATATGTACCAATGATGATCGAACAGGGAGGACATTTAGCGGGATTACAGTTATTAATTCCTCGTACTTTAGGTTCAATCACAGGACATATGGCTTATAGTGGCTATTTTGGTTATTTTATCGGGTTAAGTATGTTAAAACCATCTAAACGGCGGTCATTGTTATTAATTGGTTGGTTAACATCCTCAGTTTTACACGGTTTCTGGAACGCTGCAGCTAGTGTTTCTAACAACATTTTGATTGTGTATTCTTTTTTAGCTTTCTCGGGTATTTTGAGTTATGTATTTTTGATTGCAGCTATTCTCAAAGCCCGTCAACTTTCGCCAAATCGAACCGAAAATTTTGCTACCCAGTTTCGGAATTTAAACTAGGTCATTATCACTAGAGTTCGGTATGAGGTATTAGGTATTAGGTGTTATTATTCCTATATATCATACTCCCCTCTCCCGTCTCCCCCTCTCCTGACAAGGGTAGGTTTTTTACAATAAGTTTGTAGTCAAGGTAAGACAAGGCAGACAAGGAGGGAAAGTAGACTCTCGAAGTATATGTATTTAAATATTACCTTGAATCAAAAACACACTTTTTGAATTGTAGTATCTACCTTGTCCCCCATTCTTCGTTCCTTCCTTGTCTCGTCTTCACCGAAATGTTAAAAACCTACACCTGTGAGCTCCCCCTCTCCCCCCTTTTCCCTTAGAAAGTAGCGCTATAACTGATAAGCTTCCAAGGTTGCTTGTGCAGTTTTTGACCAAGAATAAAGACTACTTCTGATTTTACCGCGTTGAATTAAGTCTTGACGCAATTGTCGATCGCTGATTACTCGTAAGATTGCTGTGGCTAATTCTTGATAATCATCGGGATTAATTAATAATGCTGCATCTTTGGCGATTTCGGGTAAACAAGAAGTGTTAGAAGTAATTACAGGGGTTTCTAGAGTCATTGCTTCTAAAACTGGTAATCCAAAACCTTCATAATAGGAAGGATAAACAAATACATCTGCTTGACGATAGAATAAAACTACTAACTCATCGGAAAGATAATCAAGATGATGGATATTTTCAGTATAAGGAGAGTTAGCGATCGCTTCTAGGATTGGTTGATAAAACCAGCCTTTTTGTCCAATTAAAACTAAATTATGAGGGATGTCATGTTGTTTTTTGAGATAATTAAAAGCCTTGATTAAATTAACAATATTCTTTCTCGGTTCAAGAGTACTTACAAATAATAAATAGGGTACAGAAAAGTCATAATTTACCTGAGATTTATTAAGAGTTGTCGGAGTTAAGAAAAAGCGACTAGCTTGAGGAGTTACTATAATTTTCTCTGGAGATATATTGAAATAATAGTTAATTTCTTGTTTAGTATTTTCCGAGAAAGTGATAATTAAATCAGTCCATTGTAAGCATTTTTGCAAGCGAGAATAATAAGTTTTGACAATAGAATTAACATATTGAGGATATTTGATAAAAGTTAAATCATGTATAGTTAAAATATTCTTACTTTTGTGAGAGGGATAGACAAAATGGTCAGTACCCTGTAGGATATCTGGAGAACCTAAAGAAGGTTCTAATAGAGATAAAATGGGATTAGGAAAATTAGTTAGTAAAGTAGATAGAGTGACGGGAAGAGGGAGACAATGAGTCTCAAGAGAAAAGTTCTGGTTATAACTAGGAGATAAATCACCCCTTAACCATTTTTTAAAACTAGGTTGATAGACTAAAGAAAGGTTGAAATTAGACTCAGATTGCAGCTTAATTAAACCTTGGACAAGATTAGTAATATAAACACCAATCCCACTAGGTTTAGAACGTAGGGAAGTTACATCGATAGCTATTTTTAGCATTTTAATCTAATTCAGCAGGATAAATAAACTCACTTCCCTGGAGAATACCATCACAGATTAAATCTAAACCACGACTATTACCAGGTAATAAATCAGCTATTTTTAAATCAGGTTTCAGTTTAAATTCAGAAGGATTTTGAGCTTGAGTAGTCAACTCTAGAGGTATCATACGTCTAAAAAAGAAGTGATAAGCGTATTTACGTGCTCGTATTAGGGTATCATCACTTAAACCCTCACTCAAAGGTAATTGGTCTAGATAGCTGATATATTCTTCAATAGAGGTAGCATCTCGAGTAATTTGTTTATTGCGTATCCAAGCTTCACCTGCGACGATGACGGGAATACCCATACTAGTTAACTCTACACCCATTTTTGTCCCGTAAATAAGTACAGCCCTGCAGGCTAACATAGCAGCGTAGGTACTAACTTGACTCTCTGGAGGGATAATAAAAACATTGGGGGGAAGGTTGGGAATAGCTTTAGCGATTTCAGCGATAATGGGTTGACGAGAAGGTAAAGTACCCCTAATTTCTGCGGGATGAACTCTAATCAGTAATTGTAAATCCCGACGTTGTCTAAAATACTCAATAGTGGTGAGTACCCAATCTAGTAAACTCTTAAAAGCGTTAGCGGGGTAGTGTAATTGTGCATCCCACATGACGTTAGTTAGTAAGCCAATACAAGGAAGGGTAAAATCCACCCCAATTTCACTAGCGATCGCCTTTAAGTCAAATTGGGGGTTTTCATGAAACCAGATCCAATCGTTACTACCTACCCAACGACTTTTAAGATAATCGAGTAATTGTTGTTCTAGTTGTTTATTCCAGGGGATATTTTCCCAATTAGTGACATTTTCCCACATCAATTGATGATGATAGGTATCGTGATGAGTAAAAATAAAACATTGTTTACGATACGCAGGATTCCAGTTAACTATTCTGACACCTTGTTGACGCGCTACTTCTCCTGTTAATCCTTGAGGTACGTAGATACCATGGTTAAATACTGCACAATGATAATTATGGGTTGTGAGTAGTTTTTGTGTTGCCAACGTAGTCAAAAGTGCTGCTTGAAAATAACGTCGTAAAATCTCTTCACCTTGTGACTCACTTTCTAAAGACGCACTAGCATAAAATCTTAATGCACCAGCTAAAGCGTGTTCACCTACTTTAATTTCTGACCAGGTATATTGGGGTATTTCTTTTCTAGATAGAGAGTTAGCGAGTTTAGCTGCTTCTTGATAGTCTGGTTCGGTGAGAAAATCACTATAACGGTGTATAGTTAATCCTAGGGGTTGTAAAACTTCTTGCGCAAAAGGATAACAGAGATTACATAAATCTTGTTGTGGACCGGTTTTAGCAAAGTATTCCTGTTTAGGGTAAAAAGTCGCATCACACCAAAAACAAGCCGGAAGAATACCATCACAGAGAAGAAAATGTACTTGTGCTCCTCTCAGTGTCAAAGCTACTGCTAAAAGACTTTCTATAGAGATCAGATGAATGTCTCCCCCAATACTAGTAGGAATTAAAATCAACTCTCCTGTTTTAGCTTGTGTTAGGATGTTATGCCAAGCAATGGCTTCAGAGTTAACAAACTCCTCCCAATGGGGACGATCTACGATAGATCGTTTTTTGCGTTTAGCTAGACGTACTTGACGCGCGAGAAAGGGTTGTTGTTTAAGTACTTTTTTGAGCATTAATTTGAGTACAATTAAGGTTATATTTTAATCATTTAGCTTAGTTCATAATGCAGACTTTCTGGAAGATTGTACAATTTATCTTGGGTTTTGTTTTAGGTCTTCTGCTTACCGCGGGAATCGGTGCGGGTATTGCTGTTTATCTTTTAAGTAAATTAGCTGACACTCCTTCTCAACCTTTGTTCGCTGAAACTATGTCTCCACCTGTTGTAGAAGAGGAAGTCGTTATAGATATTTCTCCCCTTGAAGAAGCAGAGGAAGAAGAAATACCCCAGCCTGAAGGTTATCGCGCTATAGTTACTTGGTCGGATGGTTTGAGTCTGAGATCTCAACCTGATCCTGATTCTGAACGTCTCGGTGGAGTAGCGTACAATCAAGAGTTAATTGTACTTGGGACTAACCCTGATGAAACTTGGCAAAGAGTTATTATTCCTGGTACTAATCTAGAAGGTTGGGTAAAAGCGGGAAATACCAGCAAAATTGATTAATTTTCTACTCCAGAGGTTGAGGACATCATTATTAGCTACCAAATTTCTCGTCAAAGCGCTTAAATAAGCAATAATCTGCTAAACTAAAATTAGTAAGCTAGTAATAGATAATGAAATACCTAACCCCTAAAGAAGCTGCACTAGCTTTATCTGTAAGTGTCAGCAGCCTTCGTCGTTGGGAATCTGAAGGCAAAATTAAGTCAATTAAAACACCTGCAGGACACAGGAGATATGCGATCGCCGAAATCGAAAAAACATTACAACCCCAATCAGTTACAACTGTTCTCTATTGTAGAGTCTCAACCTCATCTCAACGAGACGATCTTACGAGACAGATTGATTTCCTACGTCAACACTATCCGGAAGGAGAAGTCATATCAGACATTGGCTCAGGACTCAATTTCAGGCGAACTGGATTTATCACCGTTTTGGAACGCATTGTCACAAAAGATATCAGACGTCTTGTGGTTGCCTATCCTGACCGACTCGTTAGATTCGGGTTCGAAATGGTCAAATGGCTCTGCGAATACTTTGAATGCGAACTCGTGGTTCTCTATGACACAAAGCTATCACCAGAGCAAGAACTTGTGCAGGATATGCTCTCCATCATCCACTGCTTCTCTAACCGTCTCTACGGATTACGAAAGTACAAAAAACAAATCAAGCAAGAGCTACAAGAAAACCAAACGTCATCAAACAAGCCAGACAAAGCTGCCTCCAAACAATGTCTTGAAAATCAGGGTGTACCCGTCAAGCGAGTTACATAAAGTCTGGAAACAATGGTTAGCAGGCTACAGATTTGTTTATAACTGGTGTATTAATAAGCTCCAACAAGATAACTCTTGATCAGGATTTACTTTACAAACCTTAGTCAGGGAAGCAAAAGATATACCTGATTGGGTAAATGAAATACCAGGACATCAAAAACAAGAAGCTTGTGTAGAAGCTAGAGACGCATTTTCACAAGCAAAAGCAAATAATGGGGAAGCTAAATTCAAGTCATGTAGAGCCTCTCGGCAAGCAATATCATTTAAAGTAGGTAACTTTAAAAATGGGACATGGTACTCTAGATTAACCAAAGGAATGGAGTTTAAAGCATCTCAACCTATTCCTAATAATTGTGAGTACGGAACTAAATTAGTCTATACTCGTGGTAAATGGTTTGCTTGTTTTCCTACTCTTAAAAACGAACCTAAAACTGATAAATCAAAAGTAATAGCATTAGACCCAGGGAATAGAAGTTTCTTAACTGGCTACGATGGAGAAAGCATTTTAGAAGTAGGCAAGAACGATATCGGGCGCATAAATAGATTATGCTCGCATCTTGACCAACTAATAAGTAAAATGACTACTTCCCCATATAAACGTCAACGCAGACAAATGAGAAAAGCAAGTTATAGACTAAGAGAAAAGATAAATAATTTAGTTAAAGACTTGCATAATAAAGTAGCCAACTTCTTGACTAGCAATTATAAAGTCATCTTTCTCCCTCCTTTTGAAACTAGTAATATGGTGATAAAAAGTCAAAGAAAGATAAACAGAAAATCAGCTAGAAATATGTTGACCTGGAGTCATTATAAATTCTGCCAACACTTAAGGCAAATGGCTAAAAGAAGAGGAGTATTAGTCATAAGATTAAGTGAAGCATATACATCCAAAACTTGTGGAAACTGTGGGCATATTCACTCTAAATTAGGAGGAGCAAAAGTATTTAAATGCCCTAAATGTGGTACACAATTATCAAGAGATGTAAATGGCGCACGTAACATTATGCTACGTGCTTTGCAGGCAGTTGCCTTCACCGTTACTGGTGATGATATATTGAAGCTAGAAAGTGGTAATTGCGCGATTTAGCTAGATGTGCGACCTGAACTGGTCATTCGGAACGGGACGCCTCGTCCCCTAGGGATTTCTACCCCTAGCCCTTACGGAAAGAACTCTCTGAGTTTGGGCACAACCGAGTAGGTAACGAAACAGTTGGAATGCAGCCCCCGAAAGTAGCCCAAAACCAATAAGGCAATTGGTTAGGGAGCAATAGGGAAAGATGTAGAAGGATGAACACGGTCTAAGATACCGCTTAAACTACGTGATAAATCGAAGAGCAAAACGCCTTGACATGCTCTAACCAAAATGGTAAATAGGTGGTACATACGTTATCTAGTCGTATGTAAGTAGAAACACAATTCCTATCGTAGCAAAGGTATCCATCCTAACTAACATCAAAAACTTCAAATGACGCAACAGGGTAAACCCTACAGAGTCTAAATATAGGTCGAAATATTTAGTAGGTCAAAGGTAACTGAGACGGAATTCTCTGGAGGGTAAAGGAAGGAGTAAAAAGCGAATGCTTGTTTGTAATAAACAAGATAGGGATTCAAAATTTGTCCCTGACGGAAACGGAAGCAGACTTACTCTATGTACTATACGAAAGAAACAATGACAAAGAAACTTAATGGAATCAGAAGTTAGATATGACACACGTTATAAATGGAGAAACCAAACAGCTGAAAGACTGGTCGGAAGTTAATTGGAAGGCGGTAAGAAAAGCTGTTAAGAATCTAAGACAAAGAATCTTTCGTGCTAGAAGACTTGGTCAATGGAAGCAGCTAAGAAGACTGCAGAAGTTGATGTTACGTAGTTACGCAAATCTATTGCTGAGTGTTAGACAAATTACTCAAGTGAACCAAGGCAAAGGTACTGCAGGTGTAGATAAGGAGGTAATAATAACACCTGACGACAGAGTAAAACTTGTGAATAACTGGGAAATGGCGACAGCAAAACCCACGCGACGGGTTTATATACCTAAAAAAAACGGGAAGAAACGTCCCCTAGGAATCCCAACCGTAAGGGATAGAGTCGCACAAGCAATAGTTAAAAATTATCTGGAGCCAGAATGGGAAGCAGTCTTCGAGGGAAACTCCTATGGGTTTAGACCAGGAAGAAGCTGCCAAGATGCTATAGAGCAATGTTTCAACAGATTACACGCACGCTCAAAAGATAGATGGGTTCTAGATGCGGATATTAAAGGTTTCTTTGATAATATTGCCCATGAATCTGTTCTCAAAGAAGTAGGTTCAATACCACATGGTGAACTTATTAAGGAATGGTTAAAAGCTGGATTTATGGACGGCGGGAAGTTATTCCCAACAGAAACTGGTACGCCTCAAGGTGGTGTTATAAGTCCTCTATTAGCTAATATTGGATTGCACGGGTTGGAGGAATCCATAAAAGAATACAACCCAAAGCTAGGCATCATCAGGTATGCAGACGACTTTGTTGTGACAGCAAGAGATAAAGAATCTTTGGAAAAAGTACTAGTCCAGATAAAGCAATGGATGTCAGAGAAAGGTCTAAGTATCAGCGAGGAGAAGACAAGGATAGCCCATATTGATGAAGGTTTCGATTTTCTCGGATTCAACCTACGCCATTATGGTGGCAAGCTATTGATTAAACCAATGAAGCAGAAAGTATTAGAATTCTGTAAAAAGGTCGGGAAGACCATTAACAGTATGAAAGCTGCCACTCAAGAGGATTTAATTAAAGCCATCAATCCCCTTCTTCGTGGTTTTGCTAATTATTATCGAGGAGTAATTAGTAAAGAAACCTTTAGCTACATAGATTATAGGGTCTATAAATACCTCTGGAACTGGTGCAAGCGTAAGCACCTAAAAAGACGATTAAAATGGGTTAAGAATAAATACTTTCATTTCTATAAAGGAGATAGTTGGACATTTATGTGTCGTGGAGCAGGAAGAAGGGAAGGTGATGAAAAACTCATTGTACTCTACAAGCTTGCTAGTACACCAATTATGAGGCATGTAAAGGTCAAAGGTGATGCGTCACCTGATGATGCTTCGCTCCGAGAGTATTGGATTAAACGCAGAGAAAAAACAGGAAAATTATACTGGGCGAAAGGTTCTAAGTATGAACTGATAGCCAAAGAACAAATGTGGAGATGTACTGTTTGTGGAGAATCCTTATTCAATGGAGAAAAAATAGAAATCCATCACATAGTACCTGTTAAGGATGGAGGAACTGACGACGCGGTGAATCTAGTCCACCTACACAAAGCGTGTCACAAGCAGGTACATAGTAAATCCAAGTCCAAAGGCTCGAAATAGTGCATGAGCCGTATGATTAGAAATAGTCACGTACGGTTCTTAGAGGAGGGGAAGAGGGCGACCTCTGAACCTTACTCAACTAAATACTGCACATGCACTCATGAAAGGAAGAAGGTGTGTAGGTCGGTGAGCGTCAAAACTTAGGTTTCTAGCTTAGCTAGACGACTTTTTAACTCCTGGTTTTCTTGTTTTAACTTGTCGATTTCTTGTCTTAATTCCTTAATCGCTTGATCTGAACCCATTTTTCCTTGTACTTTAGTTTTAGCTTCTGAAGCAATACGTTTAATTCTACCGTCGGGGGATTGAGAGGCTAAGTTGTCGAGAATTTCGAGGGCTTGGGGATGCTGTATTTGTCTTAAAGCACTAGTAACGGCTACTTGGGTGAGATAAAAGCTTTCTGAGGCGATATCTTCTAGTTTTTGCAAGATTTTCTCGATTTTTTCTGGTTTTTGACCACTAGCAACCGTTCCTAAAGCCCGAATTGCAGCTAGACGTAAGGGTTGAGGTATGCCTCTATTGGTGTATTCTAGAATTAAATCAGCAGCTTCAGGGGAGGTTTTTAATTGACTTAAACCAGCGATCGCCCCACTTCTGACTACTTCATTCCACCCTGGTTGATTGTTTAAAACTTCTGTAAGTAGTTCGATGACTTCTGATTGTTGTTTTTCTAGATTTCCTACTACTATTGTTCCTAAAGATTTAGCGATCGCGGCTTCGTTATAATAACTACTATCTCCTTGAGAGAGTAATTGTTTGAGAGTATCGTAGCTAAGAGTGGTTTTAAACTTAGCCAAAGCTGCGATTACTTCTCCTCTGACTTGAGGATGATCATCATTTAAACCTAAGAGTAATGCGTTGACAGCTTGATCTAGTTTAATTTTACCTAATTGTTTAGCTGCTTCTTTACGTACACCCCAAAAGCGATCGTTAGTGAGAGATTGTTGTAAAGCTGTGATCGCTTCTAAGTTACCTTTTTTGGCGATCGCTATCCCTGCGTAAATTCTACTAACAGGATTGGGATCAGATTTTAGTTGGGCTTTTAACTCCGCTAAAGCATAATCTAGAGAGACGGTTTTCAGGTAATTATTACCCACATCAAAGCTGATAAAATCTGGTTTCTTCTCTAGAGGAAAATAAAAACTCTGTTGATACTCTAACAGATTGAGAGTAACTGTTTTTAACTCTACCTCTTCTCCTTCTACATAACCAAAAGCTAGGGGTATAGTCAGATTAAATAACTCTTTGGGATTGTCTTTACCCTGGGTTTGGGTTATTTTCACTTCAGCGAGTTTATTTTTATTATCCCAACTATAGTTAACTTTAAAATCGGGATGACCACCTCTAAACACGTATTGATCAAAAAGAGAATTGAGGTTATATCCTGTAGTTTTCTCGATTGCCCTTAATAAATCGATAGTTTCTACGGTTTGATGGGCATTATCGTTAACAAAAGTCTTAATCGTCGCGTCAAATAACTCATCTCCTAAAATAGTACGAATCATATGATAAACACAAGCACCTTTTTCATAGAGATGGCGATCGTATAATTCGATCGCTTCTCGATAGACATTAGTTACAATAGGACGACGATAGCGGGTAGAGTCTTCTTGTAGATAATTGCGTGCTTCTCCCAACAGATAATAAGCTGCATCATCCTGACCATATTCTACCTCAGTCCAGAGTACCTCAGCATAAGAAGCCATTCCCTCTTTTAACCAAGCGTGTGACCAATGTTTAATCACTACTAAATCACCAAACCATTGATGGGCTAATTCGTGTGCGACTAAACTTTCAGTACGTCGGTTATCTGTAGCTGCTTTAGCATCTAAGAGACAGCGGTCTGTTAAGATAGTAGTAGAGGTATTTTCCATCCCTCCAAAGATAAAATCATCTACACAGACTTGAGCATATTTAGGGTAAGGATAGGGATAACCAAACTTCTGACTAAAAAACTCGATCATCCTAGGTGTTTTACCCATACTGCGTTTAGCATCTTCTTCCCCTCCTTTTTCTACATAGTAGTTTACGGGTATATCACCCCATTGATCGGCAATTACCGCAAAATCTCCTACAGCGAGAGTCATGAGGTAGGTAGGGTGTACTTGTTTTTGCAACCAGTGATAAATAATCTCGTTATCTTGACTTGAGGTAGAGATTAATTCACCATTAGAAATTGCAAGATAGGGTTTAGCTACTTTAACTCTAATCTCTGAGGTAGCTAATTGTCCTGGATAATCAAAACAGGGAAACCAATAGCGGGAGTCTTCGTCTTCTCCTTGAGTCCATACTTGGATTGGTTTATCGGGGTAATCTGAATCGGGTTTAATAAAATAGATACCTCGTTGGGGTTGGATCACTTGATAGGCGATCGCTAGTTGGATGGTTTCTAAACCAGTAGGTTGGATCAGATGTATGTAAAGTTTTTCCCCATCGTAATCAAAGGGTTGACTAATACTATCGACTAACACTGAGTTTATGTGCAAATCCACTCCATCGAGGGTTAATTCTTCTATCCCTTGACGTAGGGGTTTTAAACTCAGATAACAAGTTCCTGTTAGACTAGCTTGAGTCAAATCTAGACTAATATCTAAAAAGATATGTTCAACTTTTCCTGGTTTATCGGGATTATAGTGTGGTTTTGCACCTGGTAACTCAAAAGATTTAGGTTGTTTTTCGTTTACGTCGTTATTCATACTAATACTCAAAAAAAAGGCGGTTTAATATTTAAACCCCTTACTGTTTTTCTATTGTAGTTAATTTAAGTCTGAAGCACAATTAGTATTTTTGCATAGTCTTATTTCTGTTCCTTGATGATTCCAGTGTACTTGGTCAAAGATTTGGTGTAGGATACACATCCCTCTACCGTTTTCTGCTTCTTCGGAAGGATAAATTCCCTCTTCTAAATTAAGTTCACAAAAACATTGGGTATCAAACCCACAACCTTGATCCGTAATGATCCAGGAGTATCCTTCTTTAGTTTGAGAGAATTGTACTACTACTGTTTTACTCGGATCTAGTTTATTACCGTGTTTAGCAGCATTGACTAAGGCTTCTTGTAAACCTAGCCTAATCTCTGCTTGTAATTCAGAGGGAATATTAGCTAGTAACAGGTCTAGTATAGGGTATAAATACAAAGTAGATGCGAAACTCATAGTACTCCACTTTGTCTTCTTGAGAGGTAGCGAGATAGCAATCACAAGTTTTTACCTCTTATTATTAATAGTTGGACTTAGTTGAACGTAAGGTTAGTTAATAGGGTAGGGTTCAGAGTTATCCTAGTTAAATCATTGTTTCTTTTTAGGTTGTAATGAGCTTTGGGTAAAGAGCAATAGACTTTACCCCAAAAGCTATCAAGTTTTGCTGTTTGTAAACAATTAAGTTTTAAGAAATAACTTTAAAAAGTCTTTAAAAAACTTATTTGTCCACCTAGGTAAATTATAGCATAACAACTAACTTTTTTCTAAAAAAGCTACCACTTCAATATGAGCAGTTTGAGGGAAAAAGTCAGCAGGTTGAGTAAAAGTGAGATGATAGAGATTATCTTGACAAAGTAATTGGAGGTCTCTAGCGAGAGTTGCGGGTTGACAACTGATATAAACTAACTTCGGGGGAGAAACTTTGCGGATAGTTTCAATTACCAGGCGATCGCAACCTTTGCGAGGAGGATCGAGAAGAAGAATATCAGGACGAGAAAATTGAGATAAGAGGTGTTCTACTGCACCTGCGTAAAAAGTTACATTAGTGATATTGTTGAGAGATGCGTTAATTTTTGCTTGTTCTACCGCGGTTTGTTGTACTTCAAGTCCAATAGCTTGAGCTACTTGTTGAGCTAGAGGTAGAGTAAAAGTACCTATACCACAGTAAGCATCCAAGAGAGTTTCATGACCTTGGAGACAGAGACGTTGACGAATAATGGTTAAAAGCGCTTCAGCGGTTTCCGTGTTAACCTGAAAAAAAGTATCAGGAAGTAAGCGTAACTCCAACCCTGCAAAAATTTCTCTCAGATAGGGTTGTCCTGCAATATTACGAGTTTCTCGACCAAAAATAACATTACTTTTACAGCGATTAAGATTTAAGGAGACACCAACTAAAGCGGGGTAACGTTCTAACCAGATTTGAGCTTGAGGTACAATATCTGGTAAATCCCAAGTGGTAGTAACTAAGGTGAGTAAAATCTCTCCTGTACGTCTTCCTACACGCAAAGAGAGATGACGCAATTGTCCCACACCAGTTAAATCCTGATCAATAGTCCAACCCCGTTGTTGAATATCTTGTTTTAATTCACTCAACAGAGAGTTAAAGCGAGAATCCTGTACAGGACATTGATTGAGATTAATTAACTTATGAGTTCCCTTGCGATAATAACCCGCTTGTACTTGTTGAGTTGCAGACAAACCAAGAGGATAGGTAACCTTATTACGATAACCGAGGGAGTTAGCTTGTGTGAGAGTATCAGCTACTTGTACATTAGAGAAACCCCCAACCCTGATTAAACTTTCTTCCACCTGGTGACGTTTTACCTGAAGTTGATAGTCATAGTCGATATGTTGCCACTGACACCCCCCACACTTATCAGCTACGATACAATAGGGACGAACACGGTGAGGAGAACTAACTAAGAGTTTTTCTAATCTTGCTTCGCTATATTGTTTACGCAGACGTAAAATACGCACTAAAACGCGATCGCCTATCACTGTATCCCGGACAAAAACTACGCAACCGTTAACACGTCCTACACCCTCACCTTGATGATTAAGGTCTTCTATCTCTAATTCTACTAATTCACCCTGTGCGATCATCTATTTTTTGTCTTCACGTAAGATAGGGTAAGGTAACTGTAAAAGTTGTCCCCACTCCCAATTGACTAACTACCTCTATTGTACCCCCATGAACCTGCACACAATTTTTAACAATTGCTAAACCTAAACCTGTTCCCGGGATATTGTCCACATTATCACCACGGTGAAAGGGTTCAAATAAAGCGTGTAAATCTATTTCAGGGATACCAATCCCTTGATCTTTAATCTCCATGATTACTATTTCTCCTTGACGTTGAAGATTTAATATCACTACTCCTCCATCAGGAGAATATTTAATCGCGTTAGAAAGTAAGTTATATAAAATATGTTTAAGTAGCTGTTCATCCCACAAACCCGAATTTAACTCACCTTCACTGATAAAAACCACTTTATGCTGACTATTGAGAGTTAATTCCAACTCTTCGAGTAATTGACGACAAAATGGTTCTAAAGGTAAAGACATTAGGTCACAATCTAATCTACCCGCTTCAGCTTTACCTACTAATAAGATTTCATCGAGTAAACCTGTTAAATTTTTAATCGCGTCACGAATGCGTTGATATTGTCTAATCTTTTGTTCAGGGGTTAATTTTTGCTCATGGTCTTCAAGTAGTCCTGTAGAGAGTAGAATAGTGGTTAGAGGATTGCGAAAGTCATGAGAAATCATCGATACTAATTCTGCTCTAAGTTGATTTATCTCTTGTGCTTTGATTAAATCCTCTTTTTGTTTTTGTACTTCTTGGCTAAGATGTTCATGAGCTTTACGGAGATTTTCTGCGCTTTGTTTTCTCTCAATGGCATAATAGAGAGAGCGTACTAAAGAATGTAAGTTAACTTGTCTTTTGATTAAATAATCTTGCGCACCTTGACGAACTGCTTCTAGGGCTAACCTGTCATCATTAGTATTAGTAAGTACTACCACAGGAATACTAGGAGCATAACAGTTCAAGGGTATTAGAGAAGCTAAACCCTGACTATCTGGTAGAGTTAAATCTAATAAGATCACATCGAAATTGTCACTCTTAATGAGTTCGATCGCCTCTTTTAAACGCTGTACATGAACTAGCGTAAAAGTATTACCATTGGCATCTTTGAGAATCTCATGTAATAATCTCGCTTCAGCCAAGTTATCCTCAATCAACAAGATTTTTACTGAACTTGTCAACATGGTTTCTTTACTTTGCTCCCCTTCTTCACTAACTCGGGAGTATATATCAAGAAAAAAGAGAGGAAAATTTCCCAATCTTTCCCTCTTAACTAATCTAATGGTAGAGTAACAGTCTTGAGCCAGAATTCCTCAATTCCTTTAACTATCTCAAACAACTGACTCAAATTCCGAGATTTAGTGATATAACAGTTTACGTGTAAATCGTAGCTGTGAAAGATATCATCTTCGTTCTTTGAGGTTGTTAAAACTACTACAGGAATACGTTTGAGTTGGGGATCTGCTTTAATTTCTGCTAACACTTCTCGACCGTCTTTACGGGGTAAATTCAAGTCTAACAGAATAATATCAGGACGTCGAGCGTCGGCGTACTCACCTTCTTGACGTAAGTACGCCATTGCTTCCACCCCATTTTTGACCGCTACGATTTCATGAGGTACAACGCTATTTTTTAAAGCTTCTTCAATCAGACGAACATCAGCTTTATTGTCCTCTACTAGGAAAATGAGTTTAAGCTTTTCGCCCTCTTCTAAGCTCACGATCGCGTCCTCCTACTGGAATAGTAAAATAGAATTTTGCCCCTTGATCTAACTCTGATTCTACCCAGATTTGACCTCGGTGACATTCTACTATTTTTTTACAAATTGCTAAACCCATACCTGTACCTGGGTATTCATCTCGGGTGTGTAATCTTTGGAAGATAATAAAGATTCGTTCTGAAAATTGGGGATCTATACCAATTCCATTATCTTCTACAGAGAATAACCACTCTTCTTCTAGTCTAGTTGCACTGATCTGAATTTTAGGTGCCGCGTCGCTGCGGAATTTGATCGCATTAGCGATTAAGTTTTGGAATAACTGCATTAACTGAGTTTTATCAGCCATAACCGTTGGTAGTGGTTCAGAAGTAATGACAGCTTGATTATCTTTAATGCGTCTTCTGAGGTTACCTAAAGCCATTTCTAGGGGTGTTTGGACATCGGTTAGTTCAAATTCGATCGCTTGGGTATCAACGCGAGAATAGGCTAAAACGTCGTCTATCAGGGTTTGCATCAGACTTACCCCTTCTACCGCGTAACCGATAAATTCTTTAGCGTCTGTATCTAGTTGACTGTTATAGCGCATCTCTAGTAACTGTACATAGTTAGCTACTTGATTTAAAGGTTCTTGTAAATCATGAGAAGCTACATAGGCGAATTTTTTCAATTCTGAGTTAGATCTTTCTAAATCGTGGGCTAGTTGCGCTAATTCATCGGCTTGGCGTAGAATAATATTGATAATAGCCTTTCTTAATTCTAAAGCGGCTTTAATTTCTACTTGTTGCCAAGATAAAGATTTTAGTCTAACTGTTTCTTTCCACAGTTCAAAGGATTTACGCGGAGATAGTTTTAGGTTACCTTCTTTATGTTTAGCTTCGTAAGCGTGATTAGGATTACCTCCCCAATTGACAGTCTGAATAACTTCTGGTCTGAACCACAAGACGAAGTTTTTACTAGATATCGGTATAGCCAATAAACCACTACCTAAGTCTTTATATTTATCTGCGTCGGGATAAACTCTCGCCAAGGAATCGGTATAAAATACCTCTCCATCGACGTTTTTACGTAACCATAGCACTAATAGGTTTAAATCCTCTTCTGAGGGAACTTTACCGATAACCGTCCATTTATTACCAAACAGAATCGCTGCACCTTTAGCACTAGTTAACTCTAACAGGTTAGGTTGATGTTTGGTCAACCCTTCAATAAAACTTTCATCGTTAGACATATAGTCTATCAACGCTGTTTGTATATAAGTTAATTTCATCCGATAGTTATAGTCTTCTGTTTCTTCTCTTGCTGATATTTCTGAGAAGATGACTTGTCCTAAAAATTCGCAAGCTTTACGCAATTCGTAAGGTACGTATTTAGGTGTACGATGGTGACAAGCGATTAAACCCCAGAGTTTCTCGTCTTTAATTAAGGAGATAGTTAGAGATGCTCCTACACCCATATTGTGCAAGTACTCTAAGTGACAACCAGATGCACTTCTCAGGATAGAATGGGTTAAGTCTAGAGGGTTATTTTCTTGATCATCAGCTGCTTTGACTAAACCAACTCCTTCTGCGTGACTATCGGGAATTAAGCGAATCCAGTTAGAAGCGAATAATTTACGCGCAGCTGGGGGTATATCTGATTCGGGATAGTGTAAACCTAGATAGGGTTCTAATTCTGGTACTTTTTCTTCAGCTAGGACTACTCCGTGTCCATCTGCTGCAAATTTGTACAACATCACGCGGTCAAATTCTGTTACTTTGCGCACTTCTTTAACGATTACTTCACAGAATTGTTTTAAGTTAACTGTTTCGAGAAGTTGCTTGATGGATGCTTTAGCTAAGTGATAGAAACTTAAAAAGGGGATATTTTCTTGAGCGAAAGCGGGTTCTAGTTCTAAAATCAATAAACCGTCACTATTACGATGGAAAACCGCGTCAAAAACTACGTATTCATCTCCGCTTTTTCTTGCCCATACTTTGGTAGGATTGATAAAGTCTAGATTATCTTGAGCTAATCCCTGTTTAATTCCTTCTGTTTGAAATGGATCTAATAAGTCGTCTAGGGTTTGACCTAGTATATCTTCTAATCTTAGACCAAATAGTCTAGAAGCATTGGCTGTGATTTGTACTATAGTTAATTCTGGTTCACTTAATACCATTAACACCCCGTGGGGTTGAATCAGATGCTGTTGGGGAATAGTTTCATTTCCTGTATAAGCCAAGTTCTCGGATTCTTGGCTAGAATAATTCAATTGTACCATTTCTACTTTCCTCGTGTAGATTTAAAATAACAAGCTCTTTCGGTAGGAGTTAAGTTGTCTCTGCGGTGCGAAAGCGCACTCCTGACAAAATTACACTTTTTTCCCTTTTACCTCTTCCCTCTTCCCTTTTCTCTATAGTAAGTGAATGCTTATCAACCTAAATATAGGGAGAGCCATACTTTTGCTCACTAACTTTAGTATAGATCAGTGATTCGATAGACAATTCTAGAAAAAACCTTAAGATTTAACTAGATTTCATATTTAAGAAATTCTTAAGGAAAATTTTGCTTCCTTTAGGTATAATCTTAAGATATACTTGAGAATAATTACTAATTAGTTATTACTCGAGTTAGCAAGTAGTTTAATGCTACACTCGAAAAAATCATGTTTTGGTAGGCATTTGAGCCAATCAAGACCGATATTCTCACGATTATCAATTTTTACAGAAAAAATTTATTAAAAATAACTAGCAAAAAGGTGGTTAAATGGATTGGCAGATAAATGACAGTCAGCAAAGTTGGAGTTTTTCTTACTTTGGTGGATCTAGTGAGCAAGAAGAAGGGGTAAATCCTGGATCTGGTTACCCCTTAGCAGAAGCTGCAATAGGTAAACGAGTCTGGTTAATTGGATCTCAAGGAAAAAAAAGCATGGAGCATCTCTTATCAATGGGATTAACTACGGGGATGGAAGTAACAATAGTTAGCCGTCAACCAAGTGGTTCAGTTGTAGTAAAAATGAACAATAAGCAAATCGGTATAGGAGCAGGATTAGCTCAAAAAGTTTGGGTTAGAGATGAACCTTTTACAGCAGAAAGCAATATCAAAACATTCTTAGGAGAAATGCCAGAGGGTACAAGATGTATAGTTGTAGGGTACGACAAGGCGAGATGGGGTTACAGAGGAAAATTAGTTTCGATGGGATTAACTCCAGGAGCAGAATTTACCGTGCTTAAGGTAGGTTCAATGGGTCACCCAATTGATATCCTACTCAATGGATTTCACCTAAGTTTACGCAAACAAGAAGCAGACGCTCTCGTAGTTGAAACAGTAGATGAGGAGAAAAATGACTGAATTAACCGTATCAACATTAAACAATCAAACCGAAGAAGCAACAGAAGCTAAAGTAGCCGAATTTTTACAAGAACATCAAGAAATTGAGATGATTCTACCTGTGGTAATTGGCATATTTGCTACTAGTCGTTTAGGATTAAGAGGCGCTAACGCTTTGTTGGCTAATTTGTTAATCGCGGGAATATCTCGACAAATTTTTCAACAGCTTAAAAAAACTCAAACAGAATCAACCACAACACCACCAGAAGAGAATAACCAAAAGCAAAACAACGAAATTGCTCAAGGTTATAGCATTATTCATTCAGTACCTGGAAGAATCCGTTTAAAGATTGAACGTTTAAGGGATGACACCTTATTTGCTAAACGGTTAGAAAGATTACTCAACGAAAATGAATATGTACTCAAAGTTAGAGTAAATCAAGCCGCAGCTTCAGTAGCAATTAATTATGAAGCCTCGGGAGCATCAGAAATGGAATTAGGTATGCAGCTATTGAATATTATCAGTAGAGCAGAAGCAGAAGAAACAATCACCTCTCCTGGTGTAGAAAATAATCAAATTTAGTAGATGATGACAGGACTTGTATTAGAATCTCAATCAGAAGTTATCCATATCTTACCAGGAAGGTTAAGATTAAGAGTTCCTCTGTTGGAAAATAAAGCCTTTACTAATCGTTTGGTAGAATTATTAACAGCAGAAACATGGATTAAAAAGTTTCGGATTAATACTTGGGCAACTTCGGTGGTGATTCATTATCATCAAAGGGAAAATCAGGATATTATTCCACAATTACAGGAAATTTTAGCCGAAGCTGGTCAAAAACCCTCCTCTTTATCTTCTTCACCCAAACTACAAGAGGAAGAATGGTCGAGTCTTACCCTTCCTCTCGTAGCTGTCAGTCTTGCTGTAACAAGTAGGCAACTCGGACTACCTTTTTTACGTGTAGGGGCGATCGCTTCACTTATCGCTGCTACCCTTCCTGTAGCGCAAAGAGCTGTTAACAACATCTTTCGAGAGCAAAAACTCAATATTGACTGTTTAGACTTGTTAGCGATTGTTTTTAGCGGTTTACAGGGAAGATTGATTACCCCTGCACTGATGATAACTCTTCATGAATTAGGAGACTTAATCCGCGATCGCACCGCTAGAGCTACAGAAAGACAAACTGCCGAGTTACTAGACACCATTGGGCGTTATGCTTGGGTAGAAAGAGAAGGAAAACTTATCCAAATCAACAGTGACTGCGTTATTCCCGAAGAGATAGTCATAGTCTATCCAGGTGAACAGATTCCCGTAGATGGAGTAGTGCTCAAAGGAGAAGCAACCATCGATCAACAACAACTTACAGGGGAATCGATGCCTATTGTCGCTCAAACGGGAACTTATGTCTATGCTTCTACCCTGTTACGTTCAGGTCAAATCCATATTTCTACCGAAAAAGTCGGTTATCAAACCCGCGCTGCAGCTAGTTGGGAATTACTGCAAAAAGCTCCAGTTCATGATACCCGTATGGCTAATTATGCAGCTAAACTAGCCGATAAACTGATTATACCCTCTCTGACTTGGGCGGGATTGGTTTGGGTAACAACCCGAGATCCTAGTAGAGTTGCTTCTATTCTTACCCTCGACTTTGTCACGGGAATTAGAGTATCTATCCCTACCGCTTTTCTAGGAGCATTAAATCATATTACCAGACATGGTATTTTAGTACGTAGTGGACGCACCCTAGAGTTACTCTCAGAAATAGATACCTTCGTTTTTGATAAAACAGGTACTCTCACCCGAGGAGAAGTAGTAGTAGTAGGTATCCAAACCGTAGCAGGAAGACTATCAGAGCATGATTTATTACAGTTAGCAGCATCAGCAGAACAGCGCATAACTCACCCTCTCGCTGAAGCGATCGCCGTTTTTGCTCAAGATCAAGGTATAGAAATTCTCCCTCGGGAAAATTGGGAATATAGCGTAGGGTTAGGTATGACAGCGACGATCGCGGGTAAAACCGTGTTAATAGGTAGTGAAAGATTCCTGAAACAACAAGATATAGACTTAGAGGGATTTTCCTACTCTGGTGAAGAACTATCTCTAATCTACGTGGCTTGTGATGGTCAGTTTCAAGGAGTTATCCAATACGCTGATCCCTTGCGTCCTGAAAGTTCAGCCCTGATTACTAAGCTACAACAAGATTGGGGAATATCTGTTCATTTATTAACAGGAGATAATCAAGAACGCGCTATGCAAGTAGCCCATGCTCTCAATATTCCCAAAACTCAAGTATATGCGGAAGCTTTCCCCGAACAAAAAGCGCAAATTGTCCGCGATTTACATCGCTCAGGAAGAACAGTCGCTTTTGTAGGAGATGGACTCAATGACTCAGTAGCTTTAGCTTATGCTGACGTCTCTATCTCTTTTGCTCATGGTTCAGAAGTAGCTAGAGAAACAGCAGACGTGGTTCTAATGAATAATAACCTTAATAGCATTCTCGAAGCTATCGCGATCGCTAGAGAAACCAGAAATCTCATCGACCAAAATATACTATTGGTAGTAGGTCCTAATTTACTCGCTTTGGGTTTAGCCTCTACCGTCGGACTTAACCCTCTTTTGGCTACTACTATTCATAATGGTACAGCGATCGCCGCAGGTTTGAATAGTTTACGACCTTTAGCTCAACATCAAATCGAAAATTATGTTAAATAAGCTCGAAAAAGCACTTGTAGAAGCAATCCAAGACGAATATAAAGCTCGTGCGACTTATAGTCTCGTTATCGAAAAATTTGCACCAATTCGACCATTCATTAATATTGTCCAATCGGAAGAAAGACACATTCAGGCGTTAGTGCGACTTTTTCGCAAGTATAATTTGACTATTCCTATCGATAATTGGGCAGAGCGAGTAACTGCACCTGATTCCGTCTTAGAAGCTTGTCAACAAGGTGTTATCGCCGAAAGAGAAAATGAAATAATGTCTAACAGATTATTAGCTCTAACCACGGAATATCCTGATGTACAACGCGTCTTTCTCAATCTAAAAAGAGCTTCTCTTTGAAAATCACCTTCGCGCTTTCTCTCGTTGTGTAGGAGAAACACACCAATTCTCCCGCTCAAAAGGTCATCGACACCGTCACGGTAAACATCGTCTTGTCTCAAAACCCTGTCAAAGTTAATAAGAACTTTTCTCAAGATTTGTTAGAATTAGTAGCAATTGCACCAGGAGAAAAAATCATGTCAATTGTTCATTGGGATAGATCGGTAGTAAGTTTCCATCTTAAAGAAATACTAGACGATTACAAATCAGGTGACACTACAGCTTTAGCGGGATTAGGATTAATTTTATTAGGTACTACTATTGTTCCTGCATCAGTGAAATTAGGTCGTCCTATTCTCAAAGCTATTATTAAAAGTGGTATATCTTTGTTAGAAGACAACAAAGTCTCTCCACAGCCAACAAAGCTTAAATTTTTACCAACTCCTTACTCTAGTGAGAAAAACGGTTTAGTACATCTAAATAAGTAGTAGCTCGTTTGAACATCATCAAATGCACCAAGGCTTTTTTTACCTGTCCTTGGTGCTTTATTGCACTTATTGCATTTATTCGCTAGATTGTAAGTAAACTAGATTACTCACTTTCATGTGTTCATAATGAGTTCATTAAGCCACCACAATTTGATTATACCCACTGCACAAGAAGCTGAAGAAGCACGAACTCTTCTATCTAATCTTCATGGCGAACAGATTCACATCCAAACAGAATCAGGTGTTACTTTTTCCCTATCTGCTACAGCTATAACTGGTTTAAAAAACTTACTCTTACAAATAAATCAAGGTAATGCTATATCTATTACCCTAATTAGTGCTGAATTAACTACTGATAAAGCGGCAGAACTTTTAAATGTTTCCCGTCCTTACTTGATTACACTTTTAGAACAGGGATTAAAAAGCTAGTTGCTCTAAGCAATGGGGAACAAATAAGTAACCCACAGTTTGAGAAACAACTAGAGCGAGTTAAAAGAATTAGACAACGTCGAGCTAGTCGTAAAAAAAGAGGGTCAAGTAATCAGAAAAAAGCATATCAAAGATTAGCTAAAATTGACCAAAAAATAGTTAACCAAAGGGATGATTACCAATGGAAAGTAGCAAATAGACTAGTTAGATTAGCTGATGTAATTATATTGGAAGATTTAAATGTTAAGGGTATGAGCAAAAGATGCTCACCTAAACAAAATGAGGCAGGCAAATACATTAAGAATAATCAAGCAGCAAAACAAGCTTTAAATAGGTTGATTAGAGATTGTTCCTGGGGCAACTTGAAATTAAAGATACAATCTGTAGCTGAAAAGTTTGGTTGTATCGTATTAGAAGTTAACCCTAAATTCACGTCTCAAACCTGTTCTAATTGTGGTCATGTTGATTCTGCAAGTAGGGTAAAAGAAAAATTTACTTGTACTAATTGTGGGTTCATAGCTGATGCTGACAATCAAGCTGCAATTAATATAGGCAAGAAAGGATTAGAACTTCTTGGACTAGGTTTGTCCAAGCTACTGGGAGTTACTCAGGAAGTCACGCTTAAACCTGAACTAACAGGTTTGGCTAGAAATAGTCAGGAAATCTCAATGGCGTTAGTTGTTGAGCCTAAGAACCCTCTACAGCTAAGTCTGTTTGAGTGGATAAACGGACAAGCAATTGTCTGTTCAGAATCCCCGACCTAAAGATTCCGGGAGGATGTCAACCAAAATCTGACTTTACCAGATGCAAAAGATAGACATATTCTAGCCGCGGCGATTCAGGTTAATGCTCAAATCATTACTTTTAATTTAACTGATTTCCCCACAAGGATTTTAGATAAATATGGTATCAAAGTGACACATCCAGATGACTTACTTATGGAGTTGATTAATATAGACTTAGCTAGAGTTTGTTATTCTTTAGGTAAAGTGCGGCGACGTCTCAAAAATCCGGCTAGAAGTCCCTTGGAATATATTAATACTCTAGAAAAACATAATCTAAACAAGACTGCTTTATTTCTTTCTGAACATCTACAAAATCTATAAGAAATGCACCAAGGCTTTTTTACCTGTCCTTGGCGCATTATACTAACTTAAACCTTCAACTTTCGTTTTAAAGGCATTAAACCTGCCAACAAAACAGAAGCAATAATCGTGGTTGGTTCAGGAATAACAGGATCATTTATGGGAGTAACCTGAGCAAATTGTCCTCTTTCACCCAAGGGAGTAACGGGGTTGCCTAAAGGAGGTAAGTACGCTTCACCTACCCTACCATCATCAATGAGTTCTTGTGTTGTCCGAGTGGGAAAAGCAACCTCTTCATGAGTACTAAAACCGATAGGGAAACCAAACTCATCAGCCCAATCATCTACATGAAGATGAGGAGTTTCGCTTCTTGGGGGTTTTGACCAAAAAGTTAAACCACTCGCTTCTGTTGGATCATTACCACTTTCTCTGTCATAATTGGGTGCTCCAATACTAATACCGTCAGGAGCATTGTAACTACCTGCTTGGAGGATTTCCATGGTATTGATATTAAAATTAAAATTGACTCCTGGATCTTGATGATTATTGTTATAAGTTCTCAAAAGAGTCCCATTAGGAGCATAAAAGGAGACATTGAGATAATCTAAATCACCTGTACTGACAATGCCACCAGGATAGCTTTGATTCTCATCATAACCAAATGTACCTCTGACGCCAAAACCGGCGATTTGACCAGTCCAATCAAATCTAAAGTCAGCAGCTTGTGCTACTAAAGGAACACTTGCCATTAAGGCTGTACCAATCGTGATAGCGGTTGTTTTGAGTAAATATCGAGACATGAGTTTATACCTGTTTTTGTTTCAAATAAATGGACAATTTGCGACCATACATCAAGTCGTTGACGATATAACCAATGGGATAATGTTGCAAAATGGTGAATAATTTTTGGGCTTTACCTTCTAACTCAGGACTTATATAGACAGAAATAGTTTTAACCTTGGTTTTGAGGCAAAAATAAGAGTCTATATCGGGGTTATCCAATGTTTGAGCGATATAATACCTGATTCTTTGTTCTATCTTCATTTTGCGTACAAGAAACAACCCCCCTACAGGAGGGCTAAAAGCTAAACTGCTACAGGAGGTTATTTGTGTCTTTCCCGGAAAAGATGCTAAAGAACCACTAGAAAGAATCTTAGCACTATTGCTAATTATTTGCAATAAGTTTGGGTAAATAGTATAATATTTTTAGAGATAAAAGCTAGCTATGGGTTCAATAGCTAGTGAGAATCTTTGTCTTTAAATTTGAGAGAGCAAGTCAATGATGAGTAGATCTAAAGGTGATTACCCAAATCGGTTGTATAATTCGGTTAAAATTAGGAGTATGATTAAATCCCGTTGGGGAGAAGTCTGGGAAGTCGTCAATAATAGAGAAAAATCCTCTTTGCTGAGAGAAGAGGTTTAGAAAGACGGGAGCACCCTCGCCATTTACCAGGCGAGGAGTAAAAGATTAAGGTGTGTAGCGAAAGTGGTAACAAAACTTATTTTTGTTCTTCGATTACTTCGGCTTTAGCTTCAGCGATGATATCGCCAATGACTTCTGAAGTTTCAGCCAGATTAGCTTTAGTTTTTTCGTAAAAAACAACTCCAGTTTTGAGAGTAGCTTTAGCAACAGGTTTTAGTAAAGATAACACAGTAGGAGCAAGAACAATTGTACCCAAACCAATAACAACCGCTTGAGAGGGGCTAACACGGAAAGTTTGAGTAAAATTGTTAGACATATTTTTGATTTCTTCTGACATCATTTTCTCTTTATTCAATCCAACAAACTTTTACTAATGCTATTATAAGCTATTTTTTAAGTAAATATTCTTAATTAATTCTAACACAAGTAACGCAACAACCCTGATTAATAAGATTAATCTAAAAAATCCTTGACTAATGTTCCAGTTTACCTTACAACCAACTTATCTACCATTATCACCAAAGTAAACCTATGTTTAAAATCGCCTCTACACAATCATTATACAAAACCTATCATCTTTCTGATGAAATAGGACAATCCGAAATTAGCGTTGTACCAGAAAGAGGTGGTATAGTAACCGAGTGGCGCTGGCAAAATCAAGATATTTTTTATTTAGATAGAGAGAGATTCCAAGATCCTAAATTATCTGTTAGAGGTGGTATTCCTCTATTATTCCCCATCTGTGGTAATTTGGTTGATGATACTTATGAGTATGAGGGAAAGACTTATAAGTTAGCCCAACATGGATTTGCTCGTAATTTACCCTGGGAAGTGACTCAAGAGTCTAGAGAAGGGAAAGCAAGTATCACTGTTAGTCTTAAAAGTAATGCAGAAACTCTTTTAGTGTATCCTTTTGATTTTGAATTAGACTTTATTTACACAATTAAAGGTAATACCCTAGAATTAGTTTATCGTCATCGGAATCTTTCTGACCAATCAATGCCTTTTGCCACTGGGATACATCCTTATTTTTACGTAGCAGATAAAAGTCAATTGTTATTGGAGATTCCCGCCACAGAATATCAAGCTAAAGGAGATACCAAAAAGGAACAATTCACAGGTGAATTTGATTTTAACCGAGAAGAAATTGATGTAGCTTTTACTAATCTTTCAGCTAATATAGCTACGGTTACTGATAAACACAGACAACTCAAGCTAAGTATTGAATACGATAAAAATTACAGTACTTTAGTATTTTGGACAGTCAAAAACAAAGATTTTTATTGTTTAGAACCCTGGAGTTCTCCTCGTAATGCACTCAATACAGGTGAGAAATTACTAATAGCTGAACCTGGAGAAACTCAAGAAACAAAAATAGTTTTTACTATAGAATCTCTAACTTAATTAGTAATTGTAAAAGGGAGCGAAAAGCTCCCATCATTATTATTTATTTTTCTAAATGAGCTTGAGGATACATAGCCATTTTTATCACAAATTTGTTCATTTTTTGTTCTATAGCGCTATACTATTTACTTACCAAAAAGATTGATAAAAACTTAACCTAGCCACACCTAAATCTAAGCCTATGGGATTATCTCCCGCGGGAAAAGCATAGATTCTAAACAAATAAACGCCTTCAGAAGTTGGATTTTGTCTAGCCCTTAAACCAACTGTAAAAACAGTATCTGGGGGGATAGGTTCGGCAAAAATAATCTCAATAGTTTGATTATCAGGATCTAAATTGACTTGTTGAATATTAATAGCTTCACCACGATTTCTAAAACTCCCAAGAAAAGCTTGAGTTTCATTCAGGTTAAAATCGATTGTGCTAAAATTCGAACCAGGAGTAATAGTAAGTTTTCCCAAAGATTGTTGAGAATCAACGGGTAAATTAGTGGTAAAATAATACCAAGACAACCTAAAACCTACACTATTATGAGGAACAGTAGCCCCCACGAAAGTTGGGGGGGTTCCCGTAAAAGCATTGCTTGGTTGTGCTTTGATAGGTTGAGAAGTTAAAAGGAAAATGGCTAGAGAAGATAAGATGATTCTCTTCATACAAAGAAGAAGGAATAAATCAACAACAAAATAGTACCTCCAAAAAGAATGTGATTCATCCAGTCATCAAAAGACCAGTCTTTGAGGGAATTTTTCTGTTTAGTCATGGGAGTTGTCCTAATTAGCTTGAGATTGCGTATTATCGGGTTGTATCGGTCGTCCATTAGACAAGTCAAGTATTCTTGACACAGCTATTTGATCTCCTGGCTCTAATCCCGAGATTACCTGATAAGCTTGACCTTGGATTGGTCCTACTTGTATTGGTGTCTGTTTAGCGACTAAACCAGAATCCCCTTCCCCTTGTTCAGCGACAAAGACGAATCTCTGACTACCGAGAGTAGAAACAGCGATCGTTGGTACTAATAATCCTGGTTGTTCATTCCAGATGATTGTGACAGTGACAAACTGTCCATTACGCAGAATACCATCATTAGGAAAAGTTACCTTAGCTAAGATACTTTGAGTAGTTGGATCTACATTAGGAGAGATAAAAGTAATTGTACCTGTCTGACCTTCTCCTGTTCCTCCACCGTCGATAATTTCTACAGTAAGACCTAACTTTAATAAAGATCTTTGCTCAACAGGGACAAAAATACGTAAATCAAACTCACGGTTATCAGTCAAAGTAGTTACAACCTGACCAACATTAACGAAATCTCCCGCTTGGGGGATATAATCGCCCACCTCACCATCAACAGGAGCGACAACTTGGTTATCTTGTAAACTAACTCTAGCTACCCCTAATTCACCTTCTGCTGCTGCTACTTGTGATTCCGCACGAGCGATATTAGCTTTAGCTTGTTCAATACCTTGTATAGCTGCTTCTAGTGCTTGCTCTTGAGCGCTGACGGTTTTTTCTTGAGCTTCTACATTAGCTTCACTGGTTTTTAATTCGTTAGTGCGATTATCTAATTCTTGTTGAGAAGCTACTCCCTCTTCTACTAAAAACTGAGCACGAGCAAAGTTAGTTTGGGCTAAATCCAGGTTAGCGGTAACGTTTTCTAATTGAGCTTTAGCTCTGAGTAAATTAGCTTCTGCTTCGGCTTTTTGAGCTTGAGCACTGATTAATTGAGATTGGGTAGCCGCTAAATCCGCTCTAGCTGATTGTACCCTAGCTTCTCTAGCGTTAACCTCTTCTTGTTGTTGTTCAGGCTCTAGTAACATTAAAGGTGTACCTCTGGTTACAATAGTTCCACTAGGTACAAGTATTTCTAAAACTCTACCACTGATTCTAGGTGCGAGATTGACTGTCCTAGTGGCTTCGAGACTCCCGACAAATTGGCTACTATTGATTAAGCTAGTTTGTTCGAGGGTTTCTAACTTAACGGGTAAAGCTTGGGGTGCGGTTGCTTGATTTTGTTCTTGAGCGCAACCTGTGGTTAAAATAAGAGCAGCACTAAATAAGCTGGCGTATAGTTTGACTTTTAGCATAGGTGTTTTTTGTGATTATTCTCAATTATTTTAGTGAAAATAAATGTATTCTCCCAATTTAGCTCTAGAATAGGTGACCGAATCGATTATCTCACCTTGGGGGTTGAGTAAATCAACACTGTCTCCATTATTGTTAAGAATCATTGGTTGTCCGTTGCGCTTGATTTCTTTTTTCTCTCTTGGTTGTAGGATACCTAACTCGTCCAAATCCCAAGTAGTTTGAGCGCGATCGCGTAACTGCCATCCTTGGAGATTAACAGGATTTGAGCTATAATTACCGATGATAGCAGCTTCGTTGTTACTTTCGTCTTCTTCGGGACGAGGTAAAAGCCCTAGGATAACCACAGCATTATCAGTTATATTAGTACCAACAGGGGTGATCAGGATTTCTGCTTCTACGGGATAATGATCGGAGTAACCGCGATTTCTTTTCTCACACACCGGCTTATCTTTGAAGAGAATTTCTGAACTCCCCCTCCAAGTTTGGGCTTGATTGCCTAGAAAGATAAAATCTAGGATACCATCGTATCTAGGGTTACACTGTGTTCCTGTTGTGGGGCAATTACCCCTACTTAAACAATTCGGTTTCAACCACACAAAAGTATCATCAGATAAGAAAATATCGAAAGCTTGGTTACCTCTTTGACTAGAGATAGAGAAATCAAAGTTATAATCTCCTACAGCGATGATGGGTAGTCCTTGCGATCGCCCCCAATTCCGTAAATTTTCCGCTTGTAACTCTCTTTTATCCGCGTCAACACGATTAAAGTGATTAACCACGAATAAAAACTCTTGATTATTGGGGAGAAACCTAAATTTAGCCACCAAGGGTGCGCGTGTTCCGCCGATATTAGCTATTTCTCGACTATCGATTAATGCTAATCTTTGACTATTGAAGATAATTTGTAGGCGATCGCGTCCTCCTGTTGTGCCTAGGATGGACTGATAATTAGGATTACCCCTAGCTATAGCGAGAGTAAAAATTTCTGCATCATTGGCATTTCCTACCTCTGTTAAACCCCAAATATCAGCAGGTGGGATTAACTTAATATCTTCTGCGACTAAGCGTGGATTAGTTCTTTCAATGGGATTAGATTCAACGTTATAAGTGATTACTCTGAGTTGTTCGGCTTGAACTGAGCAAGCGTTCAAACAGATTACCAATAGGCTTAAGAGTAGATATTGGACTAGTTTCACGAATTTTCTCTTAATTTAGACTTAACTTCACTATATTTGAAACTTAGCGTCTTAGCAAGTCTTAGTTTCAATTTTGTAAAGTTATTGTAAAGTTATAAATAAGGTTATAAACAAGTTAAGATACACCATCCTGATTTCTAATTCAGGAGAAAATCGAAGCAATAAGAGCTGAGTAAATGTATGTCCAAGAGAAAAAAGAGGTTTTCCTGCGGTCATCGAGGATATGGTCAAATTTGTCATCAATGCGCCGCTCAACATTCTCAGAAGGAAGACAAAAAAACCCATAAAATAGAATGGGAGGCAACTTTTGCACATGATCCCATTGATTTAAGTGCACTTCCTAAGAAAGTTGTCTTAAAAGCGCGTACCATTATTAAAGGTTTACAAAATCACAGAAACTACCGAGATTTTCACGGGAAGCGTCTTAGACACGATCGCTTTATCATCAGCATACCAGTCACGCGTAATTATCGTTTAATTTGTCGAGACCATGGTAGTTTTGTCAACCCTGAAGCGGTAATTTCTCATGAAGATTACAATGTATGTAAACCAGGAGGTTAAATTATTCAGCAGAAACAATGCAAATTTATCTAGATTATAGTGCCACAACCAAACCCTGTACAGAAGCGATCGCTCTAGTACAAGAAATCTTCGCGCTAGAGGGTAACGCTTCTAGTTTACACTCTTGGGGAGAAAAAGCAGCTACAGCTTTAGAAATAGCGCGCATAGAGGTAGCTGATTTAATCAACGCACAACCAACAGACATTACCTTTACTTCAGGAGGAACAGAAAGTAATAATCTTGCTATCTTTGGTATAGCTAAACAATATAGCCAACCCCAACATATAATCATCTCTAGTGTAGAACATCCCGCAGTTAGCGAACCAGTCAAAATCCTTGCTCAATCAGGATGGGAAATCACCCAATTACCAGTCAATACTCAAGGTAGAATCAATCCCCTAGACTTAAAAGCAGCTATACAAAAAAATACAGTTTTAATCTCCATTATCTATGGACAAAGTGAAGTAGGAACTTTACAACCTATAGCAGAATTAGCCCAAATAGCTAGAAATAATCAAATTCTCTTGCATACAGATGCAGTACAAGTAACAGGAAGAGTAGATATCGACGTAGAAACCCTTGGGGTTGATTTACTCTCCATGTCTAGTCATAAACTTTATGGACCACAAGGGGTAGGAGCACTATATATACGTCAGGGAGTACAGATAGAACCCCATTTATACGGAGGAGCACAAGAACAAGGATTACGCCCAGGTACTCAACCAATAGCTATCATAGCAGGATTTGGGGCAGCAGCAGCAAAAGCTAAACAAGAATTAAGTAGAGAATCACTACGTTTACAACAACTGCGCGATCGCCTCTTTACTCACCTAGCAGATTCTCCCTACCTTATCCCTACAGGAGATAGAATCAATCGTTTACCTCATCACCTCAGCTTTATTATTAATCCCAACTATTTTGATAAGAAGATTACTGGTAAAACCATGGTACGTCAACTTAACCTCGCAGGAATAGGAATAAGTTCTGGTTCAGCTTGTCAAAGTGGTAAACTCAATCCTAGTCCCATACTATTAGCTATGGGTTACTCTCAAAGTGAAGCAATTAGAGGAATTCGTCTGACTTTAGGTAAAGATACTCAGATTGCTGATATAGATTGGACAGCTATGGTCTTAAAACAAATTCTTCAACGTCTCAAACCTCAATTACTCACAGTTTAACATTATGTCTGTACCTCAAAGTTTAGAAGAAGCAATTAGCAACGCCAAAACAGCAGTAAAAGCAGCTCTAGCTGATGGTTATCAACGTGTACAAGTAGAGCTAGTTATACCAGAAATAGCCCTACAAGCTCAAGCAATAGCTCTAGAATTTACCACTATCTTCTCTGATTATGGTTCAGGTTTAAAAGTAATCTTCCCCGATACAGGAGCAGCAGCTTTAGCCCGTAGAGATTGGGGTGAGACTACCTTTAAAATTACCGATATCGGTACGTCTCGTAGCCCTGTAGAGCGTAGAATTAGCGATAGTGATCAATTATTCCTAGTGGTATCTCCTTCCGCGGTAGAAGTAAACCAGGTCGAAAAACTCTGTAATCTCCCAGGCGATCGCCCTGTGGTGTTACTAATTCCCCAACTCGAAGACGTATCTATAGTCGGTATTGGTTTAGCTGCGCGTCAATTGCGAGAGCGTTTCCTGAGTACCATAGAATCCTGTTACTATTTTAGACCCCTAGAAGGAGCAGCAGTAATCAAAGTTTATCCCGGGACTTGGCAAGTTTGGGTAGAAACAGCAGATAATAACAACTATGAATTACTCTGTGAACAAACGCAAAAACCCATGGGAGAAGCTTTAGAACGGATCTTAACTCAACCGAGTACCTCTGAAGATACCCCCCCTACCCCTGTTATAGCTAAGAAAAAATCAGGTTTACTCGGAAGTTTACAACAATTTCTTAAAGCTTTAAGTCAGTAAGTTTCAGCTATGCTATAATAAGGCTAGTTAGGGGTTAGGTTTTATTATTTCTAGATAACATACTCAGAAGCTCCCTACTCCCGTCTCCCCGTCTTTTCCCTATTCCCTTTTCAAGTAGCGCTATAATCTTGAAAAACTTTAGAGGTCAAACAATCTTAAAAAAATATGGTATAGAATATCTCTACCATATAACCTCTATTGCTAATCTTGACTCAATTTTATTCCGTGGTCTTCTCTCTCATCAATACATTCAGCAACATAACCTTAAATATACCGATATTTCCCATTCTCAAGTACAACAACTCAGAGATGGTAAAATCATCAAGGGAATTCCTTTACATCAATACGTCCCTCTTTATTTTAATCCCAAAAACCCTATGTTATTCCTACGTAGGTCTCAACAATCTAAGTTGATTATCCTCGCAATCGATCCTTATGTCTTATTTCAACCTTATACTGTTTTTAGTGATGGGAATGCAGCTTCGGAGAAGACTAGTTTTTATGAAGCTAATCTCAGCAATCTTCCTCGCTTAAATTGGGAGATAATCCGACAATCCTCTCATTGGAGTGATCAACCAGATGGTAAAAGAATTAGATGCGCTGAAGTTTTAGTTTATCCAAGAATAGCAGTAGCTAAAATCAACAAAGTTTTCTGTTATGGTCAAAATACTCTCTCTAAATTAAATCATCTCCCTGTGACTGTAGAAGTTAACCACAATCTCTATTTTTAACACTCATGTTACACGAAACTGAAACTACTGTATTTAATACTAATGCTCAAGCAATCGTCAATACCGTTAACTGTGTCGGGGTTATGGGTGCGGGTTTAGCTTTAGAATTTAAATTACGTTTCCCCAAAATGTATGTAGATTACGTCTCTCGTTGTCGCAGACAAGAAATTAAAGTAGGCAAACTTAGTTATTATCGAGATGATTATACACCCATTATTATTAATTTTCCTACTAAAAATCATTGGAAATATCCATCTAAACTCTCCTGGATTGAACAAGGTTTACAAGATTTTGTCCAACAATACCCCCAATGGGGAATAACTTCTGTTGCTTTTCCTAAATTAGGTTGCGATCGCGGTGGGTTAAACTGGAATGATGTTTATCAATTAATTAAAAAATATCTTCAAGATTTACCCGATTTAACCATTTATATCTGTCTTGATACTGAAACCACTCCCCAAGGATTAGAAAAAGCCTTAGTGGATTTAGTTAATAATAATCAAATTGATTTATACCCACAAATAAAAGCATATCTTCCTATACAACGTCTGCGAGATTTACAAAAAGTCTTAACTAAAAAAGAGTATCCCCATTTATTTGAATTATTAAATTTACAACTCCAAGATAATTTTAAAAAACAATATACATTTAGTAAATGCGATGTGCGGATTAAGTTAATTTTATTATTAAATTATTTAGGGTTAAATTCTCAAGAAATTAGTCAACTAAAAGTTAACAATTTAGTTCAACAAAATGAATATATTTTAATTGCTTATGACTGTCAAAAAAGTATTATTATACCATTAAAATCATGGCAACAAATGCCCATTAATTTAGCTATCTTAAATCCTGAACAACCTTTAATTCATCAAAAATATAAACAGCAAAAACCCCTTAAACCAGCAACCATTCAAAAGTTACTAAGTCAAGGAAAAAAAGAGATGGGTATCTCTAAACTTAGATCTTGCATCTGAGGACAAAAGTTATAGCAATTCATTTGTACTAAAAATGAAATTTAATTTGTCCATCCGCAGAATGGGTATCCCTCAAAGTGCGATCGCTCACAATCTTAGACTATAACATTAGCTTTTACAACAAAGAAGCGGGAACTTCTAAACAATTAGCTTCCATCAAAGAGCGATCGCTCATAATCTTTTTAGGTATCCCATCAGCAACTATTTCACCCCCACTCAATAAAATTAGGCGATCGCAACTTTCCCGAATCAACTCCAAATCATGAGAAGCGATTAAATAACTATGTGAAGCTGACTGTAAAAACCGAATTAAACGACGACGCGCGCGTAAATCCAAATTAGCACTAGGTTCATCATATAGTACTAACCGTGGCTGCATCGCTAAAACTGTAGCAATTGCTACCATACACTTTTCACCCCCCGATAATTGATAGGGAACACGATTAGCTAAAGGAAGAGTTCCAGTCACAGATAGTGCATTTTCCACCCTTTGCTTAACAGATGTTGGACTCAACCCCATATTTTCAGGACCAAAAGCCACATCTTCTCTTACTGTAGAGCAAAATAACTGGTCATTAGGATTTTGAAAAACCAAACCGATATCAGGATAAAATTTACCAGGTTTAACCTCTTGATTAAATAAAGAAATTCTTCCCCCACTAGGTGAAAGTATCCCACACATTAACAAAAATAAAGTCGTTTTACCTGCTCCATTTGGTCCGATGACACCAATTTTTTCTGGTTGAGTTACGCGCAGATTAATGTTATGCAGAATTGTGTGTTTATCTAGCTCATAATCTAGATTCTCAATATTCAAAGCCAGGTTATTTTCAGCCATTAACCTTTATTTCTAAAATCATTAAACTAACCGCAATACTCAGAGTCACTGTAGAAGCAACCCTGCTGATTATATCACTATTTTTCTGATTAATTGGCATTATTTTACTATAACCATAACCTCGCAGAATCATGGCTTGATAAACTAGTTTAGACTGATCATAACTGCGTATTAACAAACTTCCCATTAACCGAGCTAAAACCGACAAATTGCGTTTATCAAAGCGATTAGCTTGAAAACCTCGTAACTGCATCGCTCTTTGCATAGTGGTTAAAGTTTCCGCTAATTCCTCCAAATAACGATAAGATAATAACATCATATCCACGATAATTGTTGATACATAAAGAGAGCGTAGAGATTGAATAGTAGTCAAAAAAGGAGCAGTACCAAATAAAACTAAATTAACCGTTAAAATACAAACAAAGCGAGTAATAATTAACAAAACAGCTAAACAACCTTCTTGTCTAATACTGAGCCAACCCAACTGAAAAATTACCGTTTCTCCCGCTACTAAAGGAAGAGCAACCACCATCGCTACGATAAATAAACCAGGATAGCGTAACCGAGTTAATAGAAATGATAATGGCAACCTAGATAAAGCATATAAAATAGCTGTAAGCACTATAATAATTGGGAGTAAAAACAACTGATTAACAAAAGCAAAAGCGATAATTAACCCAAATAAAGCGACTATTTTAGAGCGTTGTTCCCAACGATGAATCAAAGAATCTAGATGAGCGTGTTGATCAAGAATTAGTTTCATGTTTATCAGTTAATATACCTGGTTTTACCTTGCTCAAAAAACTAACAATAATCATCGTAAAAATACCCTCAATAATCGACTGAATACCATAACCAACTAAACTAAATAAAATAGCTTTTCTTTCTACATCAGCATCGATATCAGCGGGAATAAAACTAATCATAACAACAGTAAAAATAGCCGCAGATAAAGCCAAAGCCAAAGCCCCAACCAGGAAACTTCTTAATTTCAGTGGTAAAAAATTTAAACCAAACAAATAATAAGCAATTAAAGCAGGGAAACCCATAATTACAGCATTAAGACCTAAACTAGTCATACCCCCATGTCCAAACATTATGGCTTGAAAAAATAAACCGATTAAAATTGCTAAAAAAGAATAATAACCTAATAGTATTCCCATTAATCCATTCATGACAAAATGAATACTAGTAGGAGGAATAGGGAGATAGATAGCTGAAGAGACAAAAAAAGCAGCAGTTAATAATGAAGCTTTAGGAATTTCTTGTTCAGGAGGTATAGCAGCGCGACGAATTTGACGTAAACAATACCAAGTCGTCACTCCTGTGAGAGAATAACCAGCTAAATAGATACTAGGAGGGAGAAAACCATCAGGAATGTGCATAAATTCTTAACTTTTTTTAGTAGGTTGACGCGAAAAAAATAACGCAGTACCCACAAAACCCCAAACAGCACTAACACTCATCAAAATTTTTTGACGAAAAGTATAATCTGACTCTGGAGTAGTAACAGTAATAATTTCCGTTTCAGGGTTAGAAGATGCAGCACCAATAGGAATACTAATCATAGCACCATGACCAGCTTGACGTACTTGAACATCCCAATTACCTGGCTGATTAACGTCTGGTACAAAGCTAAAATTACCCTGTGAGTCGGTTTCACCCCTTAACCAAGGAGTTGTGGGATCATCAGGAGCATAAATAACTACTTGAGCATTATTCATGGGATCTCCTTGGTCATAAGTAGCTATAATCTGAATCCCAGTGGCTTCCTGGTAGGTAATGTGAGCACCATGAGCTAGTGCTTCTCCCGATTGAGTTAAGATACCCAAATATAATAACGGTGATAACCACTTTATTTGCTTCATGTTTATTGACCAGACCTGTTCAATCCCTTATTATGATCCTTTTGACTGGTTTCTTTCAATCCCCCTAGAGGGGATATGGTTATCAAATAAGATAAAGTTTGGAAAAAAGCTAATATAATATTGTTTTAAATAGTAGTAGAAACAATTCCCAGACAAGATTAACCATAAGATTAACTTAAAAAATATGACACCACCTTTAGTCAAACGCTTTTTAATAGCCTTAAATGAGCATAAACTTCTCAATATAGTTTTATTTAGCTTAATAATTGGTGCTTCCGTTGTTTTAGCCCTTAGACCTAAACCAGAACAACCTCAAGTAACTTATAGAGCATTAGGTACACTATCTTTTCGTAACCCTCCACCTATTTTTACCGCAACAGGAGAACAAGTACAAATCCAGGGAAGAAGTTTGATCTCTCAAGAGTTATTACTATCTCCCCAAGTTTTAGAAGCTGTCAGAGATTCCCTTGATATAGATAATAATCAACTCGCAGCTATAGTTAGACAATTAAAGGTTAGCCTCCCTAGCACAGCCAATCTACCACCAGGAAGCCCACAACAAGAACAATTAATTTCCCTAGAATATAATGGTACTGTAGATTCTGTGCAGTCTCGTTTTATTCTGCGAGTCTTCATGGAAGAGATGGTTAATTACAGTCGTTGGTTAAATGGTTATCAACTTAGAGAAAGAATTAACGCTCTTGATGAAAGACTCGAAGTGGTACAAAACGACCTGACAGAAGCAGAAGAATTATTTTACCGTTATATTAGCACCGACGGTTCGGCTTTGTTAGCCTTAGAAGATGGTAGTCTATTTAATGGCATTACTAGTGCTCAAACTCAACAAAGACAAATTAGGTTATTTCTAGAGCAAATTAATGCTCAAATCGATAGTATCGTTAAGCAATTAGGTTTAACACCAGAACAAGCTTATACTTCATCAGTGCTTAGTGCTGACCCAATTATCGCTACTCTACGAGCACAAATTCTGGAAATTGAAGCAGGTATCGAACAACTACAAAACGAACTGCGCCCAGAACATCCCACTATGGTAGAGCTATATAATCAACAACAAGCCACAGAGAGATTATTACAACAACGCGCCGAAGAATTAATAGGTGATGATGGAGTCTTAACCTCCTTACCCGAAAATATTCGTAAAGAAAGTAACCTAGATTTAGCTAGACAAGAATTAGCTAATCAATTAGTCGCCCTGCAAACACAAAAAGAAGGTTTAACTAGTCAATTAGTAGCTTTAGAAGAATTAGAACAACAATTACGTCAAGAATACGAAGCTTCTCCCGATAAACAGTTACAACAAGCTCGATTAGTCCAAACGGTGGAAAGTCAACGTATCCTCTATCAAACTATCTTAGCCGCTCTCACTGATGCTAAAGCCGCTGAAGCAGAAACAGTAAGTAGTTTAGTTATCGCACAAGAGCCATACGTTCCGAGAGCGATTCCTACCCTAGAATTACCCACTAACCCTCTATTAATTCTCGGTGGAGGTGTTGTCTTAGGAGGTTTAGCAGTCAGCGGTTTAACCTTCCTACTAGCTACTCTAGATGATCGCCTCCATACCGCGCAAGAATTACGGGAAACCCTCGGAAGTGCAGATTTACCAGTCTTAGGACAAATACCTGCTATTGCTAACCAACCAGGAGAAATATCTCATTCTGTCTTAAAAAACCCCGATTCACCCTATGTAGCTTTTTATGAACGAGTGCGGAGTAATATTCGTCGTTTTGGTACAGAATCCTATAAATTAATTCTAGTAACCAGTATTAATCGCTTTGAAGGCAAAACCGTTACCGCTTATAATTTAGCGATCGCTTCAGCTCAAGCAGGAAAACGTACCCTACTCGTAGAAGCAGATTTACGCTCATCTTCTTTAGCGTCAGTTTTTGATCTAACAGTCTCCCCTGAAGCTAAAACCGAACCATTACGCTACTATAGTTCTCGTGGTGATTGTATTAATTTAGTCCCTGAGCAAGAAAACCTCTATCTACTTCCTAGCACAGGTCCACAAAAACAAGCAGTGAGCATCATTGAATCTAACGAATTGCAAAGACTGCTTAGAGATGCTCGTGGTCGTTTTGACTTGGTAATTATCGATACTCCCTCTTTGGCTACTTGTAACGATGCTCTCTTATTAGAGTCTCTTATCGATGCGGTTGTTTTAGTTACTCGTCCTGGAATCACCCAGAAAAGTCTGCTTAATGAAACTATCGAACAGTTTTCGGAAGGAGAATTACCGCTATTAGGAGCTGTGATTAATTCCGTTGACGATTTAAGTCCCCTTACAGAAGTTCCTCCAGAAGAATTTAATCGCTTTGAAGCACCTAGAACCGTTGTTGTGTCAACCACAGGAGACAATAGCTAAAACTGAACCCTGCGATCGCCAGCTACGCACTTAGCTTAACCGCGAGAAGCCTCAAGCTTTATTTTCTCAAATAAGCGTGAGATGAATCGCGTCCTTATTTGATTTCATCTTGATTCTGTATATAAGTTTTAAGGGTTGAAATAGTAACACCACCACAACTAGCCA
>RECR01000088.1 GCA_007693955.1 Gloeocapsa sp. DLM2.Bin57 | reverse complement strand
GTATTTTGGAATGGTTCATATTTTGTGGCTAGTTGTGGTGGTGTTACTATTTCAACCCTTAAAACTTATATACAGAATCAAGATGAAATAAAATAAGGACGCGATTCATCTCACGCTTATTTGAGAAAATAAAGCTTGAGGCTTCTCGCGGTTAAGCTAAAAAGTTTAAATCAAGAGTATCGATTGTATCTGTAGGTTGATGATAGTGAGGATTACGCATAAAAGCGGTATCAGTAATCATCATGGCGTCATAGTTATAATCCCAAAAGGGAGAATGATCACTTAGTCTAATTCCTGTGATTCCATTACCTTTATTGGGTACACAGAGAACTTGGCACCGCACAAATTGATTAAAGATATTTTCCATTATTTTAGCAGTTGGTGCTAATTCTTGATTAGCTACTAAAGCGATGAAGTCTCCCCGAGTACCATAGATTTGCTCCATCCCAGCTACGGGATAATCTTGGGTTGGTGAGGTATAACCCAACATCTCCAAAGAAATCATCAATTGTAGGGATTGTTTTTGTTGGTAAAAATGTTTAGCTAATGCTAGACTTCCACACATACCCCATTCTTCCATGTCAAAAGCGACTAACCATATTGACCTATTTAGTTGCTTTTGATGTAGATATTTAGCTAAAATCAATAAGGCTGCAACCGCACTAGCATTATCATCAGCTGCAGCAGTATTGGGTACACCGTCATAGTGTGCGCCAATTAATAGAGGTGGTAATTGAGGGTTTTGACCAGGAAATTTAAGGATAATATTACAACCTGGTGGGGTTGCAGGTTCAGTAAAGTGAAATTCTTCTGGTTGTCCTAGTAAGGAAAATTGCTCTAGAATATACCTTTTAACTGTCATATAACCTAGAGGATTTAGAAGGGGATGACGGGGAATTGCTAAATTACATAAGTAGTCTAAAATTTCTGAGGGCATAATTTATCTCTCGTTATCAAAAAAGATGATTAGGGATACCATCAGGTATAATAATACTCATAAATCTTAACTTAACTACTAAATAATCTTAAAATCCAACCAATAATAATACCTAAACCAGTATAGCGTACTGCTTGCCAAAAAGGTTCTTGTAATTCTTTCCAATTCCAGAGACGACTTTCGAGGTTTAACTCTAAGTTAATAATTTCCTCTTCAATATGTTTAAGTTCAGCCCTAATAATCCCTTCAGTGTTATTAGCTTTAGCTTGTTGCTTTAACTCTTGTTTTAATTCTTTGAGTTGTTGTTGACGTTTTTGATCTCTTTCTACTTGCTGATAGCGTTGTTTAAGTTGACTCAGAGATGCTTCTACTGTGGCGATCGCCTGTCCTAAATCTGGTTCGTCTTGTTTGGGAGAAGACATAGAGGGATTTTATGTTAACCTAGCCAAACTAAGTATAACAAATAGACAGGGTAAAATAAATGAAAAAGAAAACTAGGTTATTGTCTCGATTGGGTGGAATGATCATTGTTGTAACCACTGGGGGATTATTAATGGCTTTTACTCCCCTACCAGAGATAACTAAAATAGCGGTTAATCATCAACATCACCATGATCTGGTACATGACATGGACTTAGGTCCTGCGGATGCTGATTATGATTTACGCTTTATTGATGGGATGATTGTACATCATGAGGGGGCTTTAGTTATGGCCCAAGACGCTTTAGCTAACTCTCAACGGGCAGAAATCAGACAATTAGCCCAAGAAATTATCACCGCACAAGAGCTAGAAATCGCGCAATTACAACAATGGCGGGCTCAGTGGTATCCTCAAGCACCAAGGGAACTCCAAGCTTGGCATTCAGGAATGAATCACATGATGGCGATGAGTGATGATCAAATAGCCATGATGCGTATGGACGTTGATTTAGGTCCTGGTGATGAGGAGTTTGATTTACGCTTTATTGACGCGATGATTCCTCACCATGAGGGGGCTTTAGTTATGGCACAAGACGCTTTGGCTAAGTCTCAACGAACCGAAATTCAACAATTATCACAGGAGATTATCTCCTCTCAACAAGCAGAAATTGAGCAGATGCAACAATGGCGGGATGCTTGGTTTAATTAATTTGACAAGTGCGATCGCGCCCTTGGGCTTTAGCCCTGTATAAGGCTTGATCTGCTTGTTCGATCAACACTTGGGGAGATAGGGAAGCTAGAGGTATGACAGTAGCTACTCCTAAGCTGATAGTGACCATTTGATGTGGTGATTTACTATGGGGTGTAGCTAGGGTTTTAACTAGTTCTCGGATCTTTTCGGCGAGGTTAAAACTTCCTTGTAAAGATGTATTGGGGAGAATCAAGGCGAATTCTTCTCCCCCATAACGCGCTACTAAATCGTCAGGTCTTTTGAGGTTTTCTGAGAGAGTCTGAGCAATTGCTTGTAAACATTGGTCTCCTGCTTGATGTCCGTATGTATCATTGTATTGTTTAAAGAAGTCCACATCACAGAGAATTACTGATAGTTCGTCTTCTGAGCGCATGAGACGATACCATTGTTCTTGAAGATACTCATCAAAGCGACGACGATTAGCTACTTGAGTCAATCCATCAATGATAGAGAGTTTTTGTAGTCTAAAATTTACCTTATGTAGTTCTTGGTAGAGTTCTCCTTGATGAATAGCGATCGCTATTTGTGTCGCTAATTGACTAAGTAGAGTTACTTCTTGGTTCTCCCATTGGCGTATTTCTCGACATTGATGAGCGATTAATAACCCCCAAAGTTTTTCCTGATGGACTATAGGTAGGACTAAATTACTTTTGACTTGATAACGCTCTAATAAATCAAAATGACAGCTTTGTAACCCTTCTTTAGTAATATCTTCAATCGCTTTTACTCTTCCTTGGCGATAGTATTTAACATATTTTTCTCGAAAACAAGGTTCATCTATCCACTCTCCTAAAATCGAGTATTCCTGCTCTAACACTGACTCTACTACAACTGTTCCCGCCCAATTAGCGTCAAATTGGTATAAAAAAACACGATCTACATTCAAGAGGTGACGGACTTCAGTTACAGTAGTTTGTAAAATATCTTCTAAGCGTAAAGATTGGCGAATTTTGTGGGCTACTTCCATGACCATATTTTCACGAATATTTTGATATTTTAATTCTTGCTTCAAAGACTGATAAGCTTCGATTAAATCTTGATTATTAACCGCTAATTCTTTAATGATTTTATGTTCGGACAAATCTACTGGTATATTTAAAGATAAATGGGTATGTAAGCTAGTTGCTTTGACTATTTCTCCTTTCGGTAAGGTGTTGGACAGCATTTGTGTTAAACTGGCTGCATTTACAGGAGGACTCATCAGATAACCCTGGATTTCATCACACCCTAATTGTTCGAGTAAATCAGCTTCTAGCCTTGTTTCTACTCCTTCGGCGATTACTCGTAAGTTAAGAGATCTTCCTAGTAAAATAATACTTTGACATAGTCTAGCTGCTGAGTTATCCTCGATGATATTTTTAATAAAAGATTGGTCTATTTTAATGATATTAACGGGAAGATGTTTTAAAATACTTAAAGATGAATAACCTGTCCCAAAATCATCGATCGCTATTTTAATACCTTGTTTTTTTAATTTTTCTAATATTTCTAAGGTTTGCTGAAAATTTTGTACTAAAGTACTTTCGGTTATTTCCAATTCTAAATACTCTGTATTCATTTGAGTATCGGCTATAATTGACTCAATTCGGTTTAAGAGGTTTGATTTTTGAAACTGAATGGGAGAGAGATTAACCGACATTCTTACTTGAGGGAATCCCGCCATTTCCCAGAAGTGAAATTGTTCACATGCTGTTTTTAATACCCATTCTCCTAGTTCATGAATTACGCCTATTTCTTCAGCTAAAGGTATAAACTTAGCGGGAGAAATTTGACCATATTGGGGATGAAACCATCTAGTTAAGGCTTCTACTCCTGTAATTTTTCTCGTTTTTAAACAGACTTGGGGTTGATAATATACGGTTAATTCTTCGCGGTGAATAGCGCGTTTTAAATCAGCCGCCATGGTTAACCAGTTTAAATCTTGTTGTTCTTGTTTGGGATTATAGATTTCCAAGGTATTTTTACCTTGAGTTTTAGCTTGGTACATCGCTATTTCAGCGTTTTTGATTAAGGTTTCGGCATTATCTCCATCATAAGGAGCAATAGTAATCCCGATACTAGCACTCAAATCAACGAGATAATTTTGATAGTAGAAAGGGTTGTCAAATTGCTCAAGAATTTTTTCTGATAAACTGATTAATTCATCGGTATAATTGAGTTTATGTACTAAAATAACAAAGCGATCACCGTGCCATCTTGCTAATAGTGGTTTTAAACTTTGTTGAGTTTCTAAAAAATCTCTTATTCTCCCAGCTACTTGTTTTAATAAATAGTCTCCTACGGTATGACCTAGAGATTCATTTATTCTTTTAAACTGGTCTAAATCCAGCATAACTAGACCCAACATTTGCCCAGTTTCTATTGTTTGTAATAGTGAAAAGTTTAGTTGATGAGTAAATATTTGTTGGTTGGGTAATTGGGTTAAATTATCATAATTAGCTTGATGATGAATGAGATTATTGATACGTTGTTGAGTTAAAATATTATAGAGATATTTGCCTATTTTTTCAGCTAATTTTAATTCATTACTACTCCAATAGGGTGAGCCTCGTTTTTTCTCACACCAAGTAGCGAAAGATTCTCTGGGTCTTTGGTTACGATTATCATAATCTTGTTTACCAGCCCAAAGTATTTCCCATTCCTGCTCTTTACGTAATAAAGTTACACAACCAATCCATTGATAATGATGATGTAAATTGATAAACAAAAAAGAATGTATTTCTTGATTGAATTGCTCTAATAACTGCTCACAATCAAACTGAGCTAATAATTCTTGTCTGGTGTAAGCTTGTGGATAATAAGGAGTGTCTTTTAAGGTAGAAATAGTTTTAGTTAGGTTAATCCATTGTTGATTATTAGCTAAATTAGGATAGTCGGATTTTTGACCATGATAATAGATTTGACCTGGTTTTCCTGTTAATTCTGGTGCTATATAAACAAGACCTTGATCTGTATTTAATTCTTGAATTATTTTGGCTAAAATTTCTAGCCAAGCTTGTTGTTGATTATGATGATAATTCCACCAAACTTGATTAATTTGATTTAAGATATTTTGTTGTTTTTGTTCGTATTGATATTGATTGATTAAGGCTTCTTGATTTAAGGCTAGGGAAACTTGTTTACTTAAAAGCTGCATTAAAGCTAATTCTTGTTCTGTAAAGCGGCGGGGTTCGCTATGATGAGCTACTAAGAAACCCCATAAATTATCCCAATAAAAGATAGGTATTACTAATGAGGAGAGAACCCCCATAGTTAAGAGGTATTGTAAATGACAGGGATCTACGGTTTGATAGACTGTTTTTCCTTTAAAGTTAGTCGTTAAATTAGATTCTATATAAGCAACTTTACGTTTAGCGGTTACATCAATAATGACCCCTTTATTGAATTTGGCTAAGGATTCTCTAGCGTGAGTAGGTATATCTGTATCAGGAAAGTGTAACCCCAATAAGGAAGGGAGGCGATCTATTTCTACAGCTTCTGTGATTACTTCGCCACTTCCATCAGCAGCAAATTGATAAATTTTAAGGCGATCGACTTTGAGGATTTTTTGTGCTTCTTGAGCAATCTCACTCAGAATTTGCTTAAAATTGTTATGTTCACGCTGATGATAAATCAGATGAGTGATTTTAGCAAAAAAGGAGTTTGAGACAAAATTATTGCTGCTCATTATATGGTTTCTTTACTGTAGTGGGTTTGGTTTTTCAGACCTGATTGGAGAAATACCTAATACTTATATAGACTCTTTATTCTACCATTTTAAAATGTATTTGTTTTAACTATTCATTTAATTATAGCAGTATTTAGGTCTGCTCTATCTTAATCCCACGAGAGAACCACCGTTATAATGCGCGCTTCATTTAGCGGTGTCAAAGCTAGAGGCGATCGCTTCTAATTGTTCCTGATCATAACCCCATTTTTGGAAAAATTCCTGATATTTGCCTGATTTAGTCTTGACAGATTCTGCTAATTGTGCTAATAAATTAGTAACATTGGCTGAATTTAAAAGTTTTATTAGTTGTTGGGTACGACGAGTAACGCGACGGGAAGACTCAGCTAAATCTGAGTTATGATTACGTAAATGAGTAATAGCCATAGCTGAAGACATAGCGAGATTTTTAACGAGTAAATCACCGACAATCTCAGGAGAGGATGCTAAAGCGTTAATTACCCCAGGAGAGGGATGATCTGCTAAACTACTATCAGTGGTTAAATAAGTCACAAAAAAACCCCTAGCACCGTTAGGAAATTCTACCAGAGAAGCGATCGCCTTTTGAATATCTACTTCACTGAGTTGGTGAGATTCCATCTTTTCGAGGAGAGATTGAGTAAAAGCGATCGCTTCTTCAAAAGTAGCAGTATTAGATATAGTTTTGGTTAACTCTGTCATAATTTAACTATCTTCAGCAAATGTTTGTACTAAACCTTGGGGAGTAAGAATTAAGCGAATCTGGATGATGTCGGTAGTAATAGTCTCATTACTAAGCACTCTTACTTGTCTAGGTGGTTTAACTTGAGTTAAATAGTATTGAGATACTCTACCGATGGGAATCATTTGCTCTATTCTACCTTGAGAATCAAAAGTTAAGCGATATTCTAGTTTTTCTTGTAATCCTTGGGGGGGTTGCCAACGCTCTTGAAAGTATGCTTGTACTTCTTGTGTTGGGGAAATAGCTACTTGAGAAGGTATCTCTGTAGGAGTAGAGAAGGTTTCTGGGAGAATAGGGGGAGTGGGAGGAGATATAGGGGGAAGGGGTTGATAATCCCCTGGTTGAATTTCCCCTGATGGTATAGAGGTTTGGTTATCTAATTGAGGTGATTGTACTGTATCTGGTGGTTGTAAGCGCTGAAAATCTGACCGAGTTGAGGGTAATTGTGGTCGAGGTTTTTCAGTTAAATTAGGAGGGGAAACCTCCACAGTAACGATCATCTCATTTTCTGTTAAATCTGAAGATGTTGTTGGGGTAATTAAGGTATCTGCTGTGGTTTCTCCTGTAGATAAAGAAGATAATAACTTCAAGATGATTAATAAACTTGCTGCTGATATTCCCGTAATTAGGGGTATTTTAGGTATTCTAGGCTTAATTTGCTTAATTTCTTGTTGACATTGACTTATAGCGTTAGCTAGATCGAATAACTGAGAGATATTAACCTCAATTTTTGGCTGTGGGGATAAATCACAAAGTAGGTAATGTTTGAGTAAATTTTGATTAGGTAAAGGAGAAGATAGTAAAAATTGTTGGAGATATTCTTCAATGGTTATCCCTAAAAGCTGTAACTGTTGATAATTCCCATGGATAGTTATTTGTTCGTTAGTAGGTAATCTAGGATCATCTATATTCAATTCAAAACTGAGGTTGTCGGTAGAGGGTTTAAACAACCATTTGTTGCTAAATATTTTGAGAGTACAAGTGGGGGGAGTATAACGTTTAATTAGAGATGACATATAATTAGGAGTGTAACACAAGCCAGAGGCGATCGTAGCCATGATCAGTACTGTAAAACAGAAGATCAATTAATAGTTTAAGCCCGAATTGTTCTAGTTGCTGATTTTCGGTTAAGGTATATTGACGGGACAATTGCTCTAGATAATTAGCTAATAAAGTAATATCAGAGGGTGATTGTTGTTGTTCAGCGAGATTTTCCCAGAGATTAATAGCGCGACGGATTAATTCTTGGTGCTGTTGGGCTTTATTGCTAATAACTTGGGCAAAATCGGCTAAATTCTCTTCATTCAAAGTTATTTGACTAGTTTGACTAAATTTTTCTAAACTTTTTGATTCTAGATTTGTTAAGGCTACTATAGCTATACTAAGTAAATCAAGATAATTTTTCATCAGGACTAGCTTGTGGTTATCTAAGGACATAATCTTAAATTTTTGGTCTTTAGGTATTAAATTGTTTACCCTAAATATATACCAGTTAATTAAATGAATTTGAGTTCACAAACAAAGATGATGGAATTATCTAACAATCATGTAGAGGAGTTACAATTACCTCGTGAGGTGCGAGTCGAACAACTAAACAACTTAATAGACACACTCAGGATAGCTGATGAGATAGCTAGTAAAGGTTATTTAATCAGCAGTTCTGAATTAGCAGACTTAATGGATATCAACGCTAGTGCGGTAACTAGTCGAGGTGATCATTGGTCTTGGCGTAATTGGGTTGTATCACGAGTAAGAAGAGAAGGTAATCAAATTCTCTGGCAATTAGAAAGGATAGACTAATAAACATCTAAGCCCTTTTTTAAGGGCTTTTTTGTTTAGATAGAGAAAAGAAGACTACGCACAAAAAAACGTGGTAAAGCGAGCATACGTCGCCAACGCCAAGGTTCTTGATAGAGTCTATATAACCATTCTAGGTTATACTGTCTAAACCATAAAGGTGCACGAGATTTTTGTCCCGCCCAAATATCAAAACTACCACCAACACCAATCCAGGTAGCATGAGGACAAAGGTGACGATTCTGGTTAATCCAGAGTTCCTGACGAGGAACACCTAAACCCACAAGAATTAATTTAGGTTGAGTAGCAGTAAGAATAGTTTGCCATTGTTGGAGTTCTTCAGGATTAAGATAACCGTGATTGGTAATAATTTGTAGTTGAGGATCTTGATTAACCCACATTTGAGCAGCTTGAGCAGCGATTCCAGGTGCTCCACCATAAAAAGCGATTGCTTCTGTACCGATAGTTTCTGACCAAGTAGTAATCAGAGAGCTAGCTAATTCTATCCCGGGACAGCGTGTTTGTCGATAACCCTTCAGACGCAGATAAATAGTGATACCTGCGCCATCGGGAATGACTAACTCACTTGCTTGGATGATTTGGGCTAATTGATTATTTTCAGAGGCTAACATCGCCATTTCGGCGTTAAGAGTAGTAACTTGAGTACCCAAGTTATGCTTGATCCTCTCAATCACCCAGGTGGTATAGTCTTCTAGTAAATCTACACCAGTTGTCATTACAGGGAAACGGCTTGGTTGGTTCATAGAGTAAAATTATTATTAACCGAATCTAACTAAATTTCTGACTAGTTTAGACTGCATGACTCTGAGCAATTATTTTGGCATTAATTAAGGTAAAAATGCGGTCTAGCTCTAAAATACCAGCTAATTCAGCAGTTTCCTCACTGTTTAAGACTTCTGATTTTTTTTTCTGATTTAGCTTAACCGCGAGAAGCCTCAAGCTTTATTTTCTCAAATAAGCGTGAGATGAATCGCGTCCTTATTT
>RECR01000087.1 GCA_007693955.1 Gloeocapsa sp. DLM2.Bin57 | reverse complement strand
TAATTAAAAAAGTGGGGATGGGCATCGCCTCACTCAAAAACGGTCAATCATCTCTGAAGGTGAAAGACAAGAAGCCTACACCATAATCTTTGATTCGGTGTAGGAGTATGTCACGTATTAGTTAGGGCGCAAACTTCGCGCCCCTACTTTAATTATCCGAGATAATCTACATCTGATAACATAGTTTCTAAATCGCGACGATGTTCTACTTGTCTGAGAAAGTAACCTGTCATCATAGCTGAAGCGAGAAGATTAGCCAAATTTTCTCTTTCTGTAGTTATTTGCACGCTAAAATCTTCTGAGGGTAACATACCAATTAACCCTTGGACATTGTGACTGATAATTTCTTTGATTTCTGGACTAGCGGATTGAGCAATTTGACTGAGATATTCTGGGTTTTGTTCTTGGAGATATTGTAATAGGGCATTTTGGGGAGACTCATCCGGTTCAGAATGGAAAAATTTAGAGTTAAATACCATGAGAACTGCTGCTAGCTAGTAGAATCACATTCCATTATATACTTATTCGGGACAATTTGGTTGAAGAATTTGAGAAAGTTGTTCTACCTCAAAGTATTGATAAAACTTTTCGGTAACTTCTAACCAATAAGATCTACCTTGTTCTTGACGTTTTTTCCTAATTAAGCCCAATTCTACCAATTCCTGTACCTGTTGATAAGCAGTACTTCCTCTTAAATCGATTAAATCTGTTTGCAGCATAGGGTGATAAAGGGCGATCGCTGCCAAAGTACGTAGAGTACCTATTTTTAATTCGGCAGGTATAAGATGGTGAACCAATTCTTGATAATCTGAGCGCAATTGTAAACTATAACCTGCTGGAGTTTCTACTATTTCTAAAGCACTAGGACGATGAGCATAGATTGCCATTAACTCTAATATAGCTTGTTGAGCTTGTTGACGAGTACACCTAGCACCAGTAGCTATTTCTGATAGACTTAGGGGTTGTCCTTTGAGATAAAGTATCGCTTCTATTGTAGTAGCTAATTGTAGAGATTCTCCCGACATAGTTATTAATTTTCTTCAGCTTTAATAACTTCTAGAGGTTGCCATCCTGCGCGCCAAAGATCGCGCTCTTGTAGTTGTTTAGCATTTAACCAGAATCTAACTTGAGGGTCACAGGAAGCTACCATTTCAGCAAATACCCACTTACCCTCTTGTTTTCTATTGACTACCTGAAAATGTCGCCAACCCCAGGTTTTTTGTTTAGCTGTCCATTTAGAGCCAATCAAGTGAGGGTATTTTTGTTTTTTAGCCATTTTTACGTGTGAAAATTTAGAGGTGGGTACTTTTACCAACATTTTGTTAAAGTTTAACCTAAAATGCTAAAAGATAGATTCTGTAAATAAATGAACAAACAAAACTGGCAATTATCCTTAACTACTTGTCTAATTATCTCTATACCATTAATTGGAGTTCCTCTAAGTGTAAAAGCTCAAGAAGCATCTGCAGAAGCGCTTCCCATCACTACGATACAGGAAAGTGATTATCTTGTCGGTCCAGGGGATAAATTACGTATAGATATTTTTAAGGTTTCAGAATATAGTGGCGAGTATTTAGTTTTAGTTGATGGTACAGTTACTTTACCTTTGGTTGGACCATTACCAGTAGTGGGGTTAACTTTAACCCAAATGAGTGAACAGATATCTCAAGCTTACGCTAATTATCTCAAAAGACCCATCGCCACGGTAAGTTTATTGAGTCCTCGTCCTTTAAGGATATCTATCTCTGGTGAAATAGCTAGTCCTGGTTCATATAGTTTTAATTTTCAAGAGAGACAACAATTCCCTACAGTAACCAGTTTAATCGAAAGAGCAGGAGGTTTAACTACTATAGCCAATATTGAAGAAGTCAAAATTCAACGTCAAATAGCGGGAAAAACAGAACTAATCACGGTTAATTTATGGGAATTAATCAACCATGGGGATCTCGGTCAAGATATTACCCTCAGAGATGGAGATCAAGTGGTTATACCTACTAAAATAGCGGTTGATACCAGAGAAAACCGTCAGTTGACTAACGTTAATTTTGGTATTCAAGTTCAAGATTCCTTCCCCATCACCATTATTGGGGAGATTAATCGTCCTGGTGCTCATGAAATAGAGCCGAGAAGAGATCCTGAAACAGGTAAAGGTGATCCCCCTAGTTTAACTACAGCGATCGCCAAAGCGGGAGGAATTAAACCCCTAGCAGATATTCGTAATATTGAAATCCATCGTTTAACCCGAGGGGGTGAAGAACACATTATCGCTGTAGATTTATGGGAATTACTGCGCAATGGGGATCTCAATCAGGATATTATCTTACAACAAGGAGATAAAATAATTATTCCCAAAGCCCAAGAAATCAACCCAGAAGAAGCACAAGCTTTAGCTGAGGCTAGTTTTGCTCCTGATACGATTGAGGTAAAAGTCGTAGGAGAGGTAACTAACCCAGGTGGGGTTAAAGTTCCCCCCAATACTCCTTTAAATCAAGCTATCTTAGCAGCAGGTGGTTTTATTCAAGGTCGTGCTAAACAAAAAGAAGTAGAATTAATTCGTCTTAATCCCGATGGAACTGTTTCTAAACGTTCAATAGCAGTAGATTTTAGCCAAAATCTCAATGAAACCCAAAACCCACCTTTACAGGAAAATGACGTGATCGTTGTCCATACTACTGGAGGTGCGAGATTTGGTGATACTATGAATGCTATTTTTGGACCTTTGCGTGGTTTACCATTAATACCATTATTAAATTAAGATAATTTATGAGGAGTGAACATGAAAAATAATAATACAAATTTTGCCTCCCTGAATGGGAATGGGAATGGGAACGGTAATGGTAACGGTAATGGTAATGGTAACAGTTATTCTGCTCAAAATAACCAGTTACTCTACTCATTACTACCTTTAATCAATAACAACCAACAAAACATTACCGAAGAAGAAGAACAAACCCTCGATTTGCGCCAACTCTGGACGGTAGTTAAACATCGTCTCCCCCTGATTGCTGGTGTTGCTGTTGGTTTTACTACTCTAGTGGGTTTATGGACTCTCACCAGAGAAACAGTCTATGAAGGTAAATTTCAATTATTAGTTGAACCTGCACAAAACAGTAGTCCAAGCACTGCTATACCTTTATTGGGGGGGAGTCAAGGTTCTCTTGATTATGCTACACAAATTGAAATCTTACGTAGTCCCAAAGTATTAGAAACGATTATTCCCGAGATAGCGACTCAATATCCCGAGATTGATTATGATACTCTTATCCCTGAAAAAAGACCACCGCTAAATATTACCCAAATCGATGAAACCAAAATTTTAGAAGTCTCGTTTAAAGATCCAGATCCTGAAAAAATCGCCTATATCCTCGAACAAATTGCTCAAGGTTATCTAGAGTACAGTCTTTACGATAAACAAACGGAAATTAGACAAGGTAAAGAATACGTCGAAACTCAATTACCTAGATTAAGAGAAAGAGTTAGCAATTTACAAGATAATCTCCAAGAGTTTAGACAAAAACATAATCTAATTAGTCCGGAAGTCTATGGACAAACCATTTCTGAGCGATTAGTAGCTCTAGAAGCCCAATACTTTGATACTCAAGTAGCTCTAAGTGAGACACAATCATCTCATGAATTGTTACGTCAACAATTGGGTATTGAACCAGATCAAGCCTTAATAGCGAGTTATTTAAGCGAATCTCCCCATTATCAGAACTTATTGGCTCAGTTACAAGAGGTAGAAATCAAACTAGCTCAAGAATCTGTACGCTTTCTAGATAATACTCCAACTATGGAAGCCCTCCAAGAAGAAAGAGAGAATATCTTAGACTTATTACGTCAAGAAGCTCAGATAGTATTGGGTAATAATCTTTCTGATGATTTCATTAAATCTCCTTTGTTTGCTACCCCTAGTACTGTACGTTTAGAATTGAGTCAACAATACATACAGGGCGCTAATCGGATGGAAATTCTCCAGATTAGACTTAATGCTCTAGCTCAAGGAATAGCCGAAGTCAATGAAGAACTTAATATGCTTCCTGTGTTAGCTCGACAATATTCTGATTTAAATCGAGAGCTTAATATTGCTACTGAGAATTTAAACCGCTTTTTAGCAGCTCAAGAAAACTTACAAATCGAAGCAGCGCAACAAGTTATACCTTGGCAATTACTAGTTTCTCCGAAAATATCTGATGTACCTGTTCATCCTAAATCCCTCAGAAATATAGTCTTAGGTACTGTTGGAGGAGTATTATTAGGCTTAGGAGCAGCCTTTTTAGCTGAACGTTTAGATCCTATTTTCCACTCTTCAGAAGAACTCAAAGAGATGGTTAATTTACCTATTTTGGGTTTAATTCCTCTACAAAAGGATTTAGATTCGGTACAAAAGGTGATCGCTTCTGGGTTACCCACTATAACTATTGGTAATCAAACAGTGGATTTAGGCTCAACCCAAGGGGAGCATCAGGCTGATAATAGTTATCAATCTACACCATTTTTAGAAGCTTTCCGCTCTCTCCATACCAATATTAGACTTCTTGGTTCGGATAAGGGTATTAAATCTCTCGTGATTAGTTCTTCTGCACCTGCTGAAGGAAAATCAACGGTTTCTTTGAATTTTGCTAAAGCTGCTGCAGCTATGGGTCAAAAGGTTTTATTGATTGACGCTGATTTACGACGTCCTCAAGTTCACGATCGCTTAGGATTGAAAAATAAACAAGGTTTGAGTAATGTCATCGCTATGGGTACAGATTGGCGAGAGGTGATTCAAACTGCTACTAATTGGGAAAATGTCTCGGTAATCACCGCCGGAGATGTTCCCCCTGATCCAACTCGCTTACTTTCTTGTCAACGTATGCAGGAAGTTATGACCGAGTTAGAGCATGAGGGGAATTTTGACCTAATTATTTATGATACTCCTCCTTTATTAGGCTTTGCTGATGCACGGATTTTAGCTGCTAAAACCGCAGGTGTTGTGTTAGTAGCGAAAATTGGTAAAACCGATCGCTCAGCCTTCAAACAAAGTATTGAACAGTTGAAAATGTCTCACGTCTCCATTTTGGGAGTAGTAGCCAATAATGTTACTCGTCACAGTCATGGTTCTTACTATTACTATGACAATCATCACCGTTATTATGGACGTAAGTAGTCTTTTAGGTAGTTAAACGTGAGTAATCCTATTCTTTCCTCAACTTTTTGTTTAACTCTATTATTGATGATAGGGTTATTTTTCTTTATTCGTGCTTCGGTAAAAAAGCGTATCGAAGAACTTACTTTAGTCAGTAAATTATCTCAAGAGAATTTATATACTGAGTTACAAAGTTATTTTCAGTCTAGAGCTTATCGCCTCAAAGACGTCAATAGTGAAAATAGTCAAGTTACTTTTGAAGGCTTTGTCCGCCCCAGCTGGTTTTTAGCTATTTTGCTGACTATTCTAGCTACTATTGGTTTATTATCCCTTAGTTTGGTCATTTACTTACTCTATCCAACTATTGCTTCTTTTAGCTTAGGATTGCTTTTATTAGCTCCTTTAGCTGGTTTATTTTATTGGCGCAAAGCGGGACGTTTAGAGCAGGTAGTCTTAAACATTCAACCTCTCTCAAGCGATGCAACTCAAATCAAGGTAATTGCTCACCGTGATGAGTTGATCGCTCTCGGGAAGTCTCTCAACATCTAACAACAAATAAGACAAAACCACTCATCATGAGTGGTTCTGGCTGTTTATTTGAGGTTAGGAGCTACCAGCGACGGCGACAGTACTATTCTTGCTAGCTGTTGTCTGACTAACAATCATTCCTCTCAAGCTTGGGAAGAGAAAATGATTTTCCTCTACATACTGAGCTCCGAACAATCCTTTTTCTGCCCAAAAATATCTATCTGTAGTGTGCTCATTGCGTCTAACGATTAAGACCGCAGGGGGAGCAATTCCTTCACTTTTAATGTATTTTCGCGCTGCTGTAACTGGTTTATCTTCACCACTCTCAATACTGTACTGTGGAACTAGTGCCAGTATCTTGCGTCCTTCTAGGCGGCGGCGACTCTTCCGTTTACGTTTCCTTGCCAACCTAATTACCTCCTAATTATCAGCCTGTATCTGTAATTATTTTTACAAAAGCCTAAGCAATTGTATAATGGTACAGAAAAAAAATCAAGCCCCCCCTATTGAAGGTAAAAAACACCACACAGATTCTACTGTACAGCTTTTAGGGTATTTTACTCTCTTAACAATTGTTAAAAAAACTTTAAAAAGTATTAACAAAGACTTAATTACTTTGAAAAATCTGTTGTGCGGTGAGATTTAATTGTCGAAATACACTAGAAATTATTAATGTATCATTGATAAATTGACTAGGGGAAACCGATAAACTTTCTAGCTCCTAAACCCAAATAATCTACAATTAATCTCAATTCCTAACTCTGTTAGTAAAAATCCCGCAATTTAAGAATGTTGCCCTCTAGGTTTGGGTATTTCGACAATTACTCCATCATGTAACTCATAGTATATTCTCCAGTTTCAGGGTAAAATTGCCAAAACTGGTCAAAAGTTACTATATATCGACTATTGATTAATGACATTGTGTTTCACTCCAAAGCAGCCCTGAAAATTTTCAAGACTGCATCAACAAAAAGTCAATTACTCGTTATGATGATGACCATGGGTGGGACAAGGAGGCGCGCTAACAGAGCGATCGAGCCAACCTACAGCTTGTTGAAAGCGGATTAGGGCTTCTTGGGGTTGATCTTTTAAGAGAAAAACTAAAGCCGCGGCAGCTTGTTGACTAGCTTGAGCGTTGCGGTTAGCTTTGAGACGATGCCAATCATTAGGGGCGATCGCCAGACGAGTTGCTAGAGCTTGAGCTAATTCTACAGTACTTAATTGATTGATTAGCTCATTTTTGGTCAAATCAGATGTTTTAGCCATAACTAGAGAAAATATTTAGTTATCTTCTTAAGTCTAGTCAATTTTAAAATTTATGAGCTATACATATACTAATAAAGCATAAAAAATCTCCTATTCCGAATAAGTCAATAGGAGATAATACTGGTATTGGTTTAGCGGTTTTTAGCCGAAACGACCACTAATATACTGTTGAGTTTCCTCTTTACTAGGATTATTAAAGATCACTTCGGTTCTATCGAACTCAGCGAGATAACCCTGGCGATTACCTCCTTCTAACTGCTTAGTGTTGAAGAAAGCGGTATAATCAGCCACACGGGTTGCTTGCTGCATATTATGGGTTACGATTACGATGGTGAAGTTTTCTTTCAATTCATGAATTAATTCTTCTACCTTAAGAGTAGAGATAGGATCAAGAGCTGAACAAGGTTCATCCATTAACACCACATCTGGTTTAAGAGCGATGGTGCGAGCGATACATAAACGCTGTTGTTGTCCACCTGAGAGAGCTAAACCACTTTGTCTGAGTTTATCTTTTACCTCATCCCAGAGAGCAGCTTTACGGAGAGAGTCTTCAACTAGGGCGTCATAATCGGTTTTAATTTTATTAATTTTAGCCCCATAAGTAATATTCTCATAGATAGACTTAGGGAAAGGGTTAGGTCTTTGGAAAACCATCCCAATACGACGACGCACTTGCACTGGATCGATATCTTTTGCGTATAAATCTTGACCAAGATAGGTTACCTTTGAACCTTCACCGAGTTTAAACACAGGGATAAGGTCATTAAGACGATTAAAACAGCGCAACAGAGTACTTTTACCGCAACCAGAAGGACCGATAAAAGCCGTTACCTTATTGCGGGGGATTTCTACATATACCCCTTTAACAGCGAGAAAATTACCGTAATAGACATCGGTATTTTCTGATTGTAAGACGATATTGTCTGTGAGTCTATCGGTTGGTTGTTGATCATTAACCATTAAATATAAATCCTCCTAGTATTGACGTTTAGCGGTGACTACACGAGCGATGATATTAGCGATGAAAACTAACATAACGATGACGAAAGCAGCGGCCCAGGATAACTCGTTTTGGTTAGCAAAAGGAACGATGGCGAAGTTATAAACCAATACCGCTAGAGAAGCGGTAGGCTCCATTAATTTGGTTTCAAAGTTGGGCCAAAATTGACTAAATAAAGCGGTAAACAACAGGGGAGCGGTTTCTCCTGCAGCTCTAGCGGTAGCTAGGGTTACCCCGGTTAAAATCGCGGGTAATGCAGCGGGGAGAACTACTTGTAAAACCGTTTGATAGTCATTAGCACCGATACCGATAGAAGCGTCTCTAACTTCTTTAGGTACGAGTTTAAGAGCTTCATAGGTGGTACTAACAATAATCGGGATAATTACAATAGAGAGAGCGAAACCACCAGCCCAAGCTGAATAAGTGCCTGTGGTGACTACAAATGCAGCAAAGGCGAAAACCCCTACGATAACCGAAGGAACACCATTGAGTACATTATTAGCAAAACGAATTATTTCGGGCAATTGACCTTTACTAAATTCTGAGAGGTAAATAGCCGCCATAACCCCGATAGGAATACTAATACACAGGGCGATTCCCACCATAATAAATGTACCGACAATAGCGTTACCAAAACCACCACCTGGTACTAGAGGAGGCGGGGGAAGTTCCCTAAATACGCTTAGGGATAAAGCGCTAATCCCCCGATAGAGTAGATACCCCACAATGGCAAATAAAGGCACAACAGCTATAGCAATGAAGATAAAGGTTATACCATTCATGATCAAGCCAAATAGAGTCCTCGGGGATTTAGAGTCAATTTTGAGAGTACTAAGGTCAAAACCAGCAGGAATTTGAGAAGTCATTGTTAAATACTTGATTTAAATTTTCTGTAATTGTTTGACAACAACTTGGGCCAAAATATTAACGATTAGGGTAATTACCGACAGCACAAAAGCTGCGTACATTAAAGCTGATACCTGTAATCCTTGAGCTTCAGCGAATTGGTTAGCGATTAAAGCTGAGATTGTTGTAGCAGGTTGCAGCAAAGAAAAACTCACTTGGTTAGAGTTACCGATGAGCATCACAATCGCCATAGTTTCTCCTAATGCTCTTCCTAGTGCGAGCATAACGCCTCCGATAATACCAGAAGAAGCAGCAGGTATCACTATTTGTAAGATTGTTTCCCAGCGAGTTGCTCCTAAACCAATAGCTGCTTGACGCATATCTTTAGATACGTTAGATAAAGCGTCTCTACTAATTGCGGAGATCATCGGTAAGACCATGATTGAGAGGATAATCACCGCAGGTAGCATCGATGCTCTAGTTACACCTACTGGTCTTAAAAAAGGTACGAGAACGAACAATCCCCATAATCCGTAAACTACACTAGGAATAGCTGCTAATAATTCTACTAGAAAGACAAATACTCTTTGAATTCCAGATGGTATATAGTCTTCACTTAGAAAAATTGCTACTCCGATACCAATAGGTACAGCTATTAACAGAGCTAGAGCGCTACTAACTAGAGTACCAAAGATAGAGGGCCATAGACCAAAATTATCCCTAATGGGGTCCCATTGTGAACTAAAAAGAAAACCTAGTCCAAATTTACCAATAGCGGGGAATGCTTGTATAAGTACCTGAAGAATAATCCAGATAATCAGTAAACAGATAGCGATCGCCAAGGTTTTAGCTGCTATTTTAAATCCATTATCAAAGATTCTCTCTTGGGAGGAACGAGGTTGTATTGGTTTCTCAAAAGAATCTATTGTATTTGCTGTCACTGCTGTGTTCTCCTGCTCATTTTACTTTAATGATTTTTTTATAGTTTCAAGTTCAAGATCAGCCTAGCAGATCATGTTTAAGATTAAGTTAAGGTTAGGGATAAACTCTAATGATATAATTCTGGTTATTGTGTTTTGCAAAGGAGCTAAAATCTAGTGGTTCAATCCATAGCTCAAGATTTAAAAATTTGGTTAGAGGAATTAGCCTCAGGGGTAATTGCAGGTAAGTTAATTACTAAAGAAGAAGCCTTAACTCTTGCTACTATAGAGGGAGAAGCAGAGATTCTCTGGTTATGTGAAGCTGCTAATCGCATTCGTCAAGCCTGTTGTGGTAATGTGGTAGATTTATGCAGTATAGTTAATATTAAATCGGGGAATTGCTCGGAAAATTGCTCTTTTTGTTCTCAATCAGCACATCATCCAGGTCAAGATTCCCCAATCTATGGTTTAAAATCACAAGAGGAAATAGTAACCCAAGCCAAAGCTGCAGCTAATGCTGGTGCAAAACGTTTTTGTCTAGTTAGTCAAGGTAGAGGTTTAAAGTATAACAGTCCGAAATCAACAGAATTTAACGAGATTTTAGCCACAGTTAAAGCAATTATTGAGGAAACGGGAATTAAACCCTGTTGTGCTTTAGGGGAGTTAACCTACGCACAAGCATTAGAACTTAAAGAAGCTGGAGTAACTCGCTATAATCATAATCTAGAAGCCTCAGAAAATTTTTTCCCCGAAATAGTAACTACCCATAGTTGGCGCGATCGCGTGGAAACCGTTAAAAATGTGCGAGCAGCTGGTATCCAAGCTTGTACAGGTGGTATTATGGGTATGGGAGAAAGTTGGGAAGATAGAATAGATTTAGCTTTAGCTTTACGGGATTTAGGTGTAGAATCAGTACCAATTAACTTACTTAACCCTAGAGAAGGAACACCCCTAGAGGTACAAAATAAACTCAATCCCTATGAAGCAGTTAAGGCGATCGCTATTTTCCGCTTTATTCTCCCCCAACAGATTCTCAGATATGCAGGTGGAAGAGAAGCAGTGATGGGAGAATTACAGCATCTAGGATTACAAGCGGGTATTAACGCTATGCTAGTTGGACATTATCTCACCACTATGGGACAACCTGCTAGAGAAGATGAAAAAATGCTCAATTCTCTAGGTTTAGTAGGTGGAGAAGCGCCCATCCCTGGTGAATATTCTGTCTCTTAACCTTGGCTTTAGCATTGAAGAAACCTAAACCACTATTATCTTTACCCAATCAGTTAATTTGGGGCTTGATTGGCTTATTACTCACCATCGCTAGTACTTTTATGGAAGCTTTTACCACTAATCAACCTTGGTTATGGTATGAGCAAGGAATATCTACTCAGTCTTTAGGAGTTACCTATCAAATCGGTGCAGTTTTACTGACAGGTTGTATGGGGGGTAGAAATGCAGGGGCGATCGCCCAAATCGCTTATATCACTTTAGGTTTATCTGGTGTTCCCGTTTTTGCTAAAGGTGGTGGTTTTAATTATATCCAAGAGCCAGGTTTTGGTTACCTGTTAGGGTTTATTCCTGGTGCTTGGTTATGTGGTTTAATCGCTTTACGACAACGAGCTAAATTAGAGTTACTCGGTGTAAGTGCTTTACTTGGCTTAATAGTTATCCATATTTGTGGATTAATCTATTTAGGGATTCTTTATCTATTACCTGTCAATACTATTAATTCTCTAAGCCAGTTGGAAAGATTGGTACAATTACACAGTCTTAATTCATTTCCTGGACAATTGGCGATTGTTTGTGCAGTAGCAGTCATCGCTTACTTCTTACGTCGCATTTCTTTTTATTAGGGGTTTGACAGATAGTGAGGTTAATGTTAATTTCGTGATAAAATCATAATTCAAACGCTTCAATAATATGAATAAACTCACAAAATGCTCGATTTTAAGTGTTTTTTCAACGGCTATATGTATAAGTAGTGCCTCAGCTGCGGTAATTGTACCTCAAAGTATTTCTTTGCTTTCAGGTACTAAAACAAATGAGACACCTTTATCAAGAATGATTGATGGTTCTGGTTTAAGTGATCTATCTTTGTCTGCTGATTTGTTAACGGTTACTCATAACTCAACAGATATGAACGAGGCTAGATTGTTTACTTCTTCTGAAGCTTCAGTTAGGTTGGATTTAGGAAATGTATTTAATATAGAAAAAGCTTGGTACTGGAACACTAATACAATTGCTTTTAATGACGTTGGATTTATATCTTACAATTTCTTAGATTCACAGTTTTCAAGTATATTCAACTCTGGAAATGTATCTTTACCAGGACCATTTAATCTTGTAGATATGCCTTCTAATTTATATGACACTGGAAATGTTGTTGGACAAGTACGTTATGTTGATGTTGTTTTTATACGACGTAGTGGAGGTAGTGTTTTTGCCCCAGGTGAGATACGTTTTGAAGGTACAGTAGTACCAGAGCCTTTAACAATTCTAGGAACTTTTACAGTAATGGCGTTTTTACCTTTAATGAAAGCGCAAAAGAAATAATCTCAAAGTTTTTATTGCGTTAGTGATGGTGTAAGATTTCGTAGATTTATTGGCAAAATACATAAATTGCTGGTAAAAATATTCTAAAATTAGTAAGAATTGATAACTAATTATTTTTATGGGTGAATCAAAACGTCGTAAACAGTCTTTAGGGGAAGATTACGGGAAAGAACAAAGAGTCGCCCCCTGGCTTCCGATTACTAAGACACAAGCGTCTCAATTTTATCAGATTACTACCAGGGGAGCGTGGATAGGCATTGGGTTTTTAGTAGCATACTGGCTTACTATTCGCATTATTGGTCCTGCTTTTGGTTGGTGGCAAGTTGATTAGCGACTAAATGTTAACCAGTATCCTATATATACTCTTAGGGGGGTTTTTTGCGGGTCAAATTGCAAGAAGATTAGGCGCACCCCCATTGATTGGTATGATTATAGCAGGAATTGCTTTAGGACCACAACTAGGTAATTTACTAGCAGTCGAAGTCTTAGAAGGTGCGGATAACTTACGCATAATAGCGGTAATGATTATCCTCATGAAAGCGGGATTAGGGTTAGATAGAGACAAACTCAAACAACAAGGAAGTGTAGCGTTACGTTTAGGGGTTCTCCCTGCTAGTTGTGAAGCGATCGCCGTTGCTATAATCAGTATGTGGATTTTCCAGTTAGATTTTCCCACGGGATTACTATTAGGGTGTATCATTGGAGCAGAATCACCCGCGGTAATCGTACCAGGGATGTTGAGACTCAAGAGTTTAGGTTGGGGAGTAGCTAAAGGTATTCCCGACGCTATCTTAATTGGTAGTGCTCTCTCAGATGTGTTATTACTATTGGTATTTGGTTTATTGGTTAACTTTCTCAGTCAAGGAGAATTAGATTTAAGTAGTGTAGGTTTACTACCATTACAAGTAATTTTAGAGATAGGATTAGGGTTATTAGTTGGATATCTAGCAGCGCGTTTAACGGTATTAATACTAACTAAACAAAACTGGACACAAAATAGTGTACAAGATATCCTGATTGGTGCAAATATTGCCCTATTGTTGGTAGTAGGGGAAAAGGTTTTAGCCTATTCTGGCTATTTAGCGGCGATGGGGATGGGTTTCTTTTTAATCGAGTTAGATACACCCTTAGCGAGAAATTTGCGCAATGGTTTTGATAGCTTGTGGATTGTAGCTGAGATAGTTTTATTCGTTTTATTAGGAGCGAGTATTAAACTAGAGGTATTAGGGAATATTTTCCTACCAGGATTATTATTATTAAGTATAGGATTATTAGTAGGTCGTGGTTTAGGTTGGTATCTATCTACTGTAGGTAGTAACTGGAATTGGCGAGAGAGATTATTCTTATTACCTGCTAACAGCGCTAAAGCAACGGTACAAGCGGCGATTGGTGGGATTCCCTTAGCTAGAGGTATTGAAGGAGGAGAGGTTATTTTAGCTATAGCTGTACTCTCTATTTTAATAACTGCGCCGTTAGGAGCGTGGAGTACTATAATATTTGCACCAAAGTTATTAACTAAAGGAGAAGTAGATCCGACTAAAGTCAGTATAATTAATCGTATTAGCTATTTAGCGGTAGTGGATACCTCTGCTTTTGCTAAAGAAGTGTTAAAAGTAGTAGGAGAAAAAGCCCGTAGTAACAACGCTCAAGTAATAGTTTTACACGTTATCAACGAAACAGATACAGAGGGAGTCAAACAACTTCGGGAGATAAGTAAGCAACTCTTAGCAGATATTCGTTATCAGTTTCTCACCAAAATAGGAACAATTCCCGAGGAGATTATTCAGACTGCAGAAGATTACCAAGTTACTGAGATTATTATGGGTAAAAGAGGGTATCAACCATGGAAAAGGGTGTTAATTGGTTCTGTCTCTCAAGCGGTGTTAGAAAATAGCTTAATTCCCGTAACTATCGTCGAATATCGAGATGTAAGCTATGGCGATCCGCGCAGGTTTTAGGTAGAACGGTTTTAGGTGGAACGGAATTCCTTTCTTCCGAATTCTCCCCTACTCCCTTCTCCCTTCTTCCCTCTTCCCTATTCTTTAATTTTGAAGATTTTCTGATAAACAATCTCAACTATTGCACTTATAAAAAGATAAGGAATTAAATTAGGTAAAATCAAAGTAATCGGAAAATTTAAACTAGCGATAAAAGCAGCTAAACCAATATTACGACTAGCACAGACTAAAGCCAAAGTATGACGTCTTTGAGGATGACGACCACCCATAAGGTGACCAATAGCTAGAGATATACTGACAGTTAAGATAATAGCTACTAGAGAGGTAAAATTAATTTGTAAAACAAATCTAAAAGTTACCACCACAATTAAGAGAGTTATTCCAAGTAGGGAAAAATCACCGATGATTCTTAAAGGATTTCTGATTTTATTAGCTAGAGTTGAAAATTTTTCACTGATAAAGATACCTAAGACTAAGGGAATTAATTGAGCTGTAATAAGTTGGTTGACTATATCTAAAATATTAACTTGAATCTTTAAATTGCTATAAGCGAAAAAAAGCCAAAGAGTAATAGGAGTAGTGATAATTGATAACAGAATAACGACTATATGTAAACTAGCACCATAAGCAAAAATCCCCCCTTTTTTTAAGACTTTTCTAGCAGTTAGAGGAGAGCCAGGACAAGCAGCTATCAGTAATATCGCTGTAGAAATTTCTAGAGGTAATTTAAATAAAATTATAATCAAATAACTAGCTATAGGAACTAAAACGTCAACAGCTAAAAGCGATCGCTGTAAAAGTCTAGGTCTAGTTTGAAGATAACTCAAATGTTTAACCGTGATATTTAATCCTTGGGAAAGTTTAACAATAAACAGGGTTAAACCGAGTAGAGTTTTTAATACGTTTGTCATTTTATAGCGCTACTTGAATAGGGAATAGAGGGATTTCAAAGTTCGTCTCATAATTGGGGTTTAGGTGCTGCAGTCCATTTAATAACCTGTCAAAAGTATTTTAGAAACAAAGATCGATAGGCGTCAGTTTCCCAAGAGCGCGATCGCCATGTCAGAGGAGTCTCAATAATTTCCTTACCTATGACTAAGAAACCATCACGAGGAAAAGCGGTACAAAAACCTTTTGAGCGCCAATTAGGGGTTTTAAACCAGCGATAACCATCAATTATCTCTGTTATTCTCAGGGTTATACCTAAATCTCGTAAAATTTGTCTAAATTCGTCTAATTCTTTTTGGGCTTTTTTGAGTAAAAATTGAGGATAACGTCTTCCTGCAAATAATTTATACAATCTGGCTGTACTAGGAGGGATATTATAGGTAACGGTTACATGATAAGGTGGTATAATCGCTCCTTCTAAGCGACCAACGATAACTTCTTCGAGGGTATCCCATTCATTATAAGAATTAACAGGACAAGTATCAGCAGATAAGGAATTATTTGTCAATAGACTATCCCTGGTTTTAAGGTATTATTAATTATCTTAGTATTTTAAAGCTTTTGGCAATAATTTTAAAGCAGATTTTTGAGCCTAATAATTCCTTATTATCTAACACTAAGTTATAATCATACCGTAGAAAAAATACCTTTTTATAATAGATGAGTAAACCCAAAATAATTGTACTTGATGACGATCCTACAGGTTCACAAACCGTTCATAGTTGTCTGTTATTAACCCAATGGGATGTAGATACCTTACGTTTAGGGTTAAGAGATTCTGCACCATTATTTTTCATTTTAACCAATACTCGTGCCCTTCCCCCTGTAGAAGCAGCCCAAATCACCGCCGAAGTGTGCGATCGCCTCAAAATTGCTTTAGCAGCAGAAGGAATCCAAGATTTTTTAATAGTAAGTCGTTCCGATTCTACCCTCAGAGGACATTATCCCATAGAAACCGACGTTATCGCCGAGAAATTAGGTGATTTTGACGCTCATTTTTTAATTCCTGCTTTTTTTGAGGGAGGGAGAGTCACTCGTGATAGTATCCACTATCTGTTAGTAGATGGAGTAGAAACCCCTGTACATCAGACAGAATTCGCTCAAGATTCAGTTTTTGCTTATAGTCATAGTTATCTACCAGATTATGTCGCCGAAAAAACTAAAGGAAGAATACCAGCCTCGCTAGTAGTGAGGTTTTTAACCGCAGATATTCGTCAAGGTAGCTTAGAGAGATTGCTGGAGTTACATAATAATACTTGCGTGGTAGTAGATGCCGAAAATCAAGCCGACTTAAACCAATTCGCCCAAGATATACTTAGCGCAGTTGCACTCGGAAAGCGCTTTCTCTTCCGTAGTGCAGCAAGTTTATTAACGTCTTTAGCACAATTAGAACCCCAACCTATACCCCCTGAAGGGATGGGAAAATATAAGCCAACAGCAGAATCAGGAGTAATTCTGGTAGGATCTCACGTTAGCAAAACCACCCAACAACTAGAAAGGTTACTACAAGAACCAGATATTGTACCTATTCTAGTAGATGTAGTTAAGTTACAACAAAATCCCGAATCTCGCAACGATTTATATACAGAAACTATCACCAAAGTAACCGAAGTTCATCAATCAGGCAAAACACCTGTAATTTATACTAGTAGAGAAGAAATAACCTTTACTAGTGTAACAGAACGTCTCGCTTTTGGTGTGACGGTATCCTCTCTACTCATGGAGATTGTACAGACATTACCCACAACTATCAGTTTTTTAATTAGTAAAGGTGGGATTACTTCTAATGACGTCCTCAGTAAAGGCTTAAATCTCAAATCAGCCCGCTTATTAGGTCAAATTATCCCAGGATGTTCTCTGGTGCGTACATCTTCAGAACACCCCCGCTATCGCGATTTACCAGTAGTTTTATTTCCTGGTAATGTAGGAGGCGAAGAAGCACTAGTTACAGTTTACCATCGATTAAAGCAGCGATGAACTCATCAGAATCCTCCATATCTTTTGTTAATTGTTCCTCACAAATCAGATTAAAACGTGAAGAGAACAAAATATTGTTATTTTTACCTCAAACTGATGAACTCAATTGGGTAGAATTGTGTCAAGATTTGCAATGTCGATTACAAGGAAGCGAGGGAAGTTGGGAATCAGGAACAATTGTTTATCTGATGGCTAAAGATACTCTCGTGGATGCTAGACAATTGCAAATGTTAGCCTCTAGTTTAGCGATCGCTCACCTAGACTTAAAATGGGTGTGTACCAGCAGACGTCAAACCGCAGTAGCTGCAGCTACCGCAGGTTATTCCGTAGAGCAACAATTCGCCACCCAATCTCTTACAGGTGCAGAAGTTCCCCCTACTCCTATTCTAGCTGAACCGCTATACTTAGAAACAACTATACGCTCAGGTAGAGAAATACGTCACCCTGGTAACGTGGTAATTATAGGAGATCTTAACCCAGGAGGTGCTGTCATCGCCCAAGGAGATATTGTCATATGGGGAATATTAAGAGGGATAGCTCATGCAGGTGCTCAAGGTAATCGAGGAGCGAGAATTATGGCTCTGAAAATGGACCCCACTCAATTAAGGATAGCAGATCTAGTGGCAAGAGCACCAGATGCTCACCTAGATATACTCGAGCCAGAAGTTGCCTATATCACAAAACAAGGCATCTGTATCGCCAAAGCGGTTAAATTCTCCAAAACACATATTTTTGTACCAGAAGCTCAAAGTTGGATAGACTCAGAAACAAACACCCTAGATAACTCAGAAGAGAAATGACCCGAATTATTGTTGTTACTTCCGGAAAAGGCGGAGTGGGTAAAACCACCGTCTCTGCTAATTTAGGTATGACTCTAGCTACTTTAGGACGCAAGGTTATACTAGTTGATGCAGATTTTGGTTTAAGAAATTTAGACTTAATTTTAGGCTTAGAAAATCGGATCGTTTATACCGCAGTAGAAGTAATTGAGGGAGAATGTCGTCTCGAACAAGCTTTAGTTAAAGATAAACGCCAATCTAACTTGTTTTTGTTACCTGCGGCTCAAAATCGCACTAAAGACGCAGTAACACCCGACCAAATGCGCGAATTAATCGGTAATTTAAGCAATCTAGCTGATTATATTATAGTAGATAGTCCCGCAGGTATAGAAAACGGGTTTCAAAATGCGATCGCAGGAGCAAAAGAAGCAATAATCGTCTCAACCCCTGAAATAGCCTCAGTAAGAGACGCAGATCGCGTGATAGGCTTATTAGAAGCTAATGGGATCAAACGTATTCAATTAATTATTAATCGCCTAAAACCACAAATGGTACAGGTAAACGATATGATGTCTCCAGATGACATCCTAGAAATACTTGCTATACCCCTAATCGGTTTGATTCCAGACGATGAACGAGTAATTGTCGCTAGTAACCGCGGTGAGCCACTAATTCTGGCTGAAAAACAATCTCTCCCGAGTTTAGCTTTTAATAACATCGCTAGACGTCTAGAAGGAGAAAAAGTGCCAATCTTAGACTTACTCGGTATGCACGATAATATTATTAATCGGATTCGTCGTTTCTTTCGAGGGGATTAGTGAAACAATTAGAATTAACCATAGGTTGGCTTTATCCTACCCTGATGAGTACCTATGGCGATCGCGGTAACGTTATCTGTCTGCAACGTCGTTGTCAATGGCGCAACATCCAAGTATCTATCATTAATTTAGACCAACAACAACCCCCCGAAACCTACCAACAAGTAGATTTAATCGTCGGTGGAGGTGCGCAAGATAGACAACAGGCGATCGTTATGGCTGATTTACAGGGAGCTAAAGCCGATGCCCTAGGTGCTAAACTAGAACAAGGTACACCAGGAGTATTTACCTGTGGTTCTCCCCAACTTCTCGGACATTATTACGAACCTAAATTAGGAGACAGAATCGAGGGTTTAGGGTTATTAGATTTAACTAGTAAACATCACGGAGAAAATACCCCTCGTTGTATCGGTAATATCGTTTTTACCATTACCGCGTCTCCCCTAGCAGAAGAATTAACTACTATCTGGGGAGATGCTCCCTTAGTTATTGGCTTTGAAAATCACGGAGGACGTACTTATTTAGGGGATGTACAACCTCTTGGTCAAGTGATTAAAGGCTATGGTAATAATGGTGAAGATGGTTTAGAAGGGGCTTTTTATCGTCAGGCGATCGCTACCTACGCTCATGGCCCACTTTTACCCAAAAACCCTTTTATCGCTGATTGGTTGATTCAAACCGCACTTAGACAAAAGTATCAAACAGAAATTATCTTAACAAAACTTGATGATTCTTTAGCCCTCAAAGCTCGTGAAACGGTTTTAAATAAATTAAACTTAACAAATAGACTCAATAAAGCATAAACTATTATTTGATCTAAATCGTTTGTCATCGAGAAATAATATCAATGTTCTTGATTACTATCGAATTAATTCATAACCAGAAAATATGACTGGCAAAGTACTTAATCAAGGTGTTTCTAGCGCCTTAGTTCTGATCTTCCCTATTGCTGTAATCGTTGTCTTAGTATTAAAAGCGTGGTTATATTTAGTGTTATTCTTTATTTTCCTCGCGCTTTTAAATCTATGGCAAACTTATCGTTGGAAACAACAATGTCAACAAATTGATCCCTTTTTTTACGCTTTAATTACAGAACATCAGGGATATTTAACCCCCATTGATTTAGCTGTTAAAGCTAATCTTTCTGCAACAGCTGCTGAAAAGTTTTTAGCTAAAAAAGCCCAAGAATATGGCGCTCAAAGCAAAAAAGTTAATCACAAAGTTGCGGGATATTATTTCTTAACCGCAAATGCACTTAAAAGTATTTTTGAGGATAGCGAGCCTCTACCAGAGTCTGATGAGATAGAATTATCTCCACAATCGTCAGCATTTACTGCAGATTCAGTACCATCAACCAATACTGCAGATATATCCACGACTGAGTTAATCTCAGAGACTTCTACTACGGAGGAAGAAACTGAAACTGAGTTAATCTCAGAGACTCCTACTAGTGAAACTGAGTTAATCTCAGAGACTCCTACTAGTGAAGAAGAGACTAATACTGAGTTAATCTCAGAGACTCCTACTAGTGAAAAAGAAACTGATACTGAGTTAATCTCCGAAACTCCTACTAGTGAAACTGAGTTAACCCCAGAAACTCCTACTAGTGAAACTGAGTTAACCCCAGAAACTCCTACTACTGAGTTAACCCCAGAGACTCCTACTAGTGAAAAAGAAACTAATACTGAGTTAATCTCAGAGACTCCTACTAGTGAAGAAGAGACTAATACTGAGTTAATCTCAGAGACTCCTACTAGTGAAAAAGAAACTGATACTGAGTTAATCTCCGAAACTCCTACTAGTGAAACTGAGTTAACCCCAGAAACTCCTACTAGTGAAACTGAGTTAACCCCAGAAACTCCTACTACTGAGTTAACCCCAGAGACTCCTACTAGTGAAAAAGAAACTAATACTGAGTTAATCTCAGAGACTCCTACTAGTGAAGAAGAGACTAATACTGAGTTAATCTCAGAGACTCCTACTACTGAAGAAGAAACTGAAACTGAGTTAATCTCAGAGACTCCTACTACGGAGGAAGAAACTGAAACTGAGTTAATCTCAGAGAAAAAACTCTTACCCTTAACACAAGTAGAATTAGCTAAACGGTTGAACACTAATTCTAGTACTATTAGGAAAAAAAGAGGTTCACCAGATTTTCCTAATTGGAGTCAAAGTCGTGATCCAGAGGGAATCTCCTGGAGATTTTCCCACATAGATAATTCCCCCAAAAATATTATCTTTGAACCGATAATTGATTCAGAGGAAGAATAACACAGAATTAGATGAGACCCTGCGATCGCAGGGTTTTGATACTAATTACTCAGGATTTTTTTGCTGTTGATAAGTTTCTAAGGCTACTTTAGTAATAGTAAAAGTGAGACGAATTTGTTCTGATTGGGATAATTCTGTCCAGGTTTTTGACGGGATTGCTTGTGATCCTCTCATAGGATAAGCGATAGGACGAACAACGACTTGTAAATCTTCACTACACCAGTCAGAAAATAAGGGTTGAACACAATTTATGAGTTGATCCAGTAGAGAAGAAGTCTCCTGATAGTTATTTTGTATTTGTTCAACGATCGCTTCTAACCAAGTGGAGGGTACTGATTCCCCAAATTGTTGTAGTAATGTTTGCTTAACTTTATCCCCAGGATTGCGGGGGTAGAGTTCCTGAATTTGCTTAAAGAAATCTGAAGATTTTTGGATAGCTTTGGGAGATTTGAGATAATCTTTTACTCCAGAGGGTGGATCTAAGCTTTCGTAGTAATCCTCTGTACTTTCAGGAGACCATGGGTAGTTTTCACTCTCAGAAGACAATTTAGCTAGTAAATCTTGGTAAATTTTTTGTTTGATAATTTTTTTTGATGACTTGCTCATTGTTTTAAGGTAAATAGGTTAGCTATTTATAGCTACAATATAATTAAACTTGATTTCGGAAAATTTAGATTAAATAAGGTAACAAAGAATCGCCACCAAATCTAACTACATCGGTACAGGGTAAATTAGTGGTTTCTGTGACTGAATCTATGGCTTTTTGAGCCTCTTGAGTATTTAAACCAAAGGTATTGAGGGCGATCGCTTTCACTTTAGGACTAACAGAGATATTAGCCACCTTGGCTACCATTTCGTATAAACTAATCACTTCAGGTAGAGGAGGTATCAACACTTCGGGGATATCTTTAATTGCAGTTTGACCTGCGCGATGTACTAAAATTAAAGAAGTAGGTTGACTCCCACGGATAAGGGGTAAAGTAGCGGTAGATCCAGGATGAAGTAGAGAACCTTGACCCTCAATAAATAAGCAGTCATAATCAGGGTAACTTATCACCATTTGTTCTACTGCACCTGCTGCAAAATCAACCTTAATACCATCTAGGGGTATTCCTGTACCAGTAATTAAGATACCACCTTGTCCTGTTGCCAAAAATTTACTCTTTAACCCCTGTTGTTGAGCTGCCTTATTTAATTCTAACCCAGTGGACATCTTACCGACACCCATATCAGTCCCTACAGCTAGTATTCTTTTGGCTTTAAGTAATCCTGCGCGTGCTTTGCCGATGGTTAAATCGGCTGGTGGTTGACGAATATTCCAAATCCATTGATGAGGGAGTAAATTAAGTTCCGAGACAATGGGTGTATGTAAACCATTAGCGATAGATAATCCCTGTTTTATCGCTATTTCTATCTCTTGTTGCCAATCAGGGGATAAACTTCCTCCAGAGGGTGCAATACCAATGATTAAAATCTCTGGGGAGTAAGCTAAAGCTGCTTCTACATTTTTAACTATGGGGATATCTAGATTAATTCCTGTTAACTCTGCTAGGGATTCTCCCGCTGTTTGATAGTCAATCACTGCTACTGTAGAAGCTAAACCATAACGAAGGTAGGATAGTCCCGTTTTGCCACCATTATTGATTATGCCTTCATGCAGTAGAATAGCCACTCTATGGTTAGTTTTGATTTCCACGATGTTTAACTCCTAAACCAGGTAAATCTGGGGGTATTAATTTACCTGCTTTTACCGTTGCTCCTACAAAAGGATCATCAGTTAAATTAAGGTGACTATCTAAGTCTAGATAATCTACTAGAGGAGCTAAATGAGACATGGCGGTATTAGCTAGGCTACTATCAGAATAGCACCCATACATAATTTGTTTATCAAGAGTTTTTGCTATTTGAATCATATTCATGATTTCGGTTAAACCACCTGTTTTCATTAGTTTTAAATTAACTCCATCGATATAGGGAGCTAACCTCAGTAAATCAGTGCTATTACAACAGCTTTCATCTACAAAAATAGGTAAGGGTGATTCTTGGTGCAATTTAGCTAAATCGGATTCATCCTTTGTACTTAGGGGTTGTTCGAGGTATTCTACCCCTTGATTAGCTAACCATTGCGACATGGCGATCGCTTCTGTTAATTGCCAACCTCCATTAGCATCTACGGTTATTGGGGTGGAGGGTGCTAATGCTCTAATGGCGAGAAACATCGCTTTATCGGCTGCTATACCGTCAGGATTACCCATTTTTACTTTAATTATCGGTATATCTAGGATTGTTTGCCAATTTTTGAGTCTTGCTTGGGCTAATTCTGGAGTACTAATCCCAATGGTTAGGGAAAGTTGTGGGATTGTTTCTACATCTAGTCCCCATAAACGCCATAATGGCATAGCTAAACTTTTGCCTAACCAGTCTTGTAAGGCTACATCAATAGCTGCTTTAACTGGTGAAGTAATAGCTATGGTGCTCAAAAATTGGTGAATTTTTTGTCTTTCTAAGGGGTGAAATTTTTCTAATTGAGTGGAGATTGTCTGTAATTGTGAGATTAATTCTGGTGTGGTGTACTTGTGACTAGGAGAAAGAGAAAAACTCGAAGCTTCTCCCCACCCTGAGATTCCTTCTGCTTCTAGACGTAACCAAATATTAGTAGATGCTGCGGTTGTACCGCGACTAATGGTCAGAGGAAAGCGTTTATTAACTGTGAATAATTCAAAAGATATTTGCATTGCTATTTTAACCACAATAACCATTTTATGGTACTATCGATAGTGTCTCAAAATTTATTGTAAGTAAGACCTGGTTAAAATAATGACGGATAATAAAATACTGATTCATATCGGCTATCCTAAAACTGCTTCTACTTGGCTGCAAAAAACTGTATTTAGTAATGAAAATTTAGGGTTTACACCTTTTTCCCCATTTTCTAAAATCGAAAATGATCCAAGAGGAGATATGCAAGCATTAAAATATTTTGTTGATCAAAGTGATGTTGATTTTAACTCAGAATTAGTTTACCAAGAGTTGAATTCTTGTATAAAACAAAGTAATTTATTAAATATGGTTTATGTATTGTCAAATGAATGCTTTGTATTTCCTATATTTAAACAAGGCTATTATAAAATGACCGCGGATAGGATTTATCAAGTTTTTCCTAATGGCAAAATATTATGTCTAATACGTGAACAAAAGGCAGCTATTTTTTCTTTGTATAATCAGATAATTAAACTAGGAATTAATTACAGTTCAACTTTAGAAGAATTTCTAGGAATAAAATCAGGTGGGAGACTCAATCTTGGTATAGATGTTTCTGTGTATAAATATGATCAAATAATTGAATATTATCAAACTAAGTTTGGAAAAAACAATGTTTTATTTCTTCCTTTTGAGGTGTTTGTAAAAAATAAAAAAGAATGTCTTATTAAGATAATTAATTTTGTTGAAATAGATGCAAATATAAAGGAAATAGAAATATTAGCTAATGAAAAATATATAAATGAAAAACTGAAATCAGGAACAATAGAAATTAAAAGAATAATGAACAGAATATTCTATCAACCTTATAAAATTGGGAAAGAACAGTTAATAAGACGTAAAATAGTCACAAAATTAACTCCTTTAGTACAAAATTTAATACCTGAAAGGATGCATGTTCAAGCAGAAAAGCGTTTGAAAGGGATAATTGAAGAATATTGTCAAGATATGTATAAGGAAAGTAATCAAAAAACAAGTGAGTTAATTGGTTATAATTTGTCTGATTTAGGTTATGATTGCTGATTGTTAAGTTAAAGATAAAGGAATAAATCCTGATTATTACAACAAATTTCATCTATATAGATAGGTAAGGGTGATTCTTGGTGCAATTGAGCTAAATTGGATTCATCCCTTATACTCAGGGGTTGTTCAAGGTATTTTACTCCTTGATTAGCTAACCATTGAGATATGGCGATAGCCTCTGTTAAATTCCAACCTCCAAAAGTTTTAATAGCCAATAAACAATTTAACAAAAATAATCCCTGAAAAAATAATCTTAACTCTCTTTGTTGTTGTGCTAAAAATGAACTGAATACAAAAGAACAAGAATACTAATGAAAAAAAGAGTATAACCTCCCTTATTAGAAGAAAATTGCCAAAACTTTTTATTGTTCATCTCAAGACTCTCGGCTCTTCCGTACTTGGTATGCTGAAAATAGAGAAAAGCCTTACTGGGCGGTTGTTTAATTAGTTATTAACAGTTTAGCTTTCAGCCCTTGCCCAGTAAGGCTTATAATGATAAACCAGCATACTATGTACGCAAGAACCCAATCTTTATAAGGTGGGTTACGGCGCTCCTAGGAAAAATGTACCCTACATTGACAAATTATAATCCACCCTAGGATATCTAAAATTTGCTTATCACCATTCGGGGTTAGGAATTCTTCATTCTCCATTCTCCCCACCCCCTAGGGCGCAAGCATGATCGCCCCTACACCCCCAACACCTTTGTTCCGAGTTTAAGAAAAAAAACAGTCTAAGAGTCTCAGTATCAGTTAAACTGATTATGGTTTATCGTGTGATTAAGTGAAAGGGTATGGAAATCGGGCAAAAAGTTAAAGTATATCGTCTCAGAGACAAGCAAGCTAGTGATAAACTAGGGAAAGTCGGTACTATCGAACGTTATAAAATGACCGATGGTAGCGGAGTAGGAGTTATAGTCAAATTTGACGACAATACTTCTATTTGGTTTTTTGAAGACGAAATCAAAGCCATAGACTAAAATGGTTTAAGCAGACAATAGGGAATAGTAAGATGGCACGGATTCTGACTTTTTTAGGTAAAGGTGGTAGTGGTCGTACAACTATAGCGATCGCCGCTGCTCATAAACTCGCTCTCCAGGGTAGCCGTGTGCTATTTGTAGGACAAGGAGTTGACCCAACTTGGAGTAAAGCTTTAGGAATCACTCCTAATCTTGAACCCCAAGCTATTGAACCTAATCTCAAGGTAGTACAATTAGCTGCTACTTTATTACTAGAAAAAGCTTGGGATGAACTCAAAGCACTAGAAAAGCAGTATCTACGTTCCCCCATCTTAAATAACGTCTATGGTCAAGAGTTGGGGATCTTACCAGGAATGGATGAAGCTCTTGCTCTTAACGCTTTGCGGGAGTATGATGCTAGTGGAGACTATGATATTATCATCTATGATGGTATCGATAGTTTTCACACCATTCGGATGTTCGCTATACCTGAGATTCTCAGTTGGTATTTTCGACGTTTTCGCAAACTAATTACCGAATCTGACCTAGGTAAGGCTTTATCACCCTTTATTCAACCTATTACCGCAACTATTCTCAACGTATCTTGGAGTTTTGATAACTTTGCTCCTGAGCCGAATAACCGTGCTAATCAAATTCTAACCGATGGAATGGCAGCTTTAGCAGATCCTCAGCGTATCTCTGCTTATTTAGTGATAGACTCTCAACCAGAAGCTATAGATAGAGCACAATCTCTCTGGGGATCAGCCCAACAAGTGGGTTTAACCGTAGCAGGAGTCTTACTCAATCAACGTGGTATCACGCCTGAGATACAAGAATTATTCGAGCCATTAAGTTTTACAGATATTCCTCATACCAATACCAATGATTTAACAGTAATTAGCGACGCTTTACCAGATTTACAAACCACTCGACACGCACCCCTACCCGTTAAGATAGATATCAACGCTAAAGAAGTGCGGGTATTCTTACCAGGTTTTAACAAGAAACAAGTCAAATTAAGTCAATCAGGACCAGAAATCACTATCGACGCGGGAGATCAACGTCATAACCTTCTCTTACCTACTCCTCTGGCTGGTAAACCCGTTAAAGGTGCTAAATTTGAACATAATTATCTAGTTATCTCTCTTTGACCTGTAATTTTCGTTAAAATGTTAACAAAAGTTAACCTAAATAAACATAATGAGTTTAGTAGAGAGTATCTTATCACCAGAATATCTAACCTATCTACGCCAATCTGACCAAAAATGGTTAGACATCAGACAAGGAAATCTCCCTAAACCCGAAACCGTTAGCACTAGTCAAAGTAGTTTAACAGAAATAGACCAGGACGTAGTAATCTTAGGCGGTACATTAGGAATTATGATAGCCGCAGCTTTACAAGCATTAGGATGGCGAGTTACTGTAGTTGAAAGAGGGATTTTACGGGGAAGAAAACAGGAATGGAACGTATCAAGATCAGAGTTAGATGTGTTGCTAGAGTTGGGTTTGTTGTCTCCAACAGAAGTAGATCAGGCGATCGCTAGTGAATTTAATCCAGTCAGAATAGCTTTTCATGAAGGTTACGAACTCTGGGTAAAAGATGTTCTCAATATAGGGGTTGATCCAGTTTTTTTGTTAGCAACCCTGAAAGACAAATTTTTAGCCATGGGGGGAACATTATTAGAAAATACCCCTTATCAAAGGGCGATCGTTCATCCTAATGGTGTAGCCATAACCGCGGGTAACACCACTTTAAAAACCCGTTTACTCCTAGATGTAATGGGACATTTTTCCCCGATCGCTCAACAAAGCAGACAGGGAGAAAAACCCCAGGGAGTTTGTTTAGTAGTAGGAAGTTGTGCTCAAAATTATCCTCAAAACCAAACAGGAGATTTAATCGCTTCGATTACACCTATTCAAAATCAATGTCAGTACTTTTGGGAAGCATTTCCCGCGCGAGACGGAAGAACTACCTATTTATTTACTTATCTAGACGCTGATCCTGCTCGATTTAGTTTAGAATTTCTGATGGCAGAATATTTGCGTCTCTTACCTGAATATCAACAGCTAGAATTATCTCAACTAGATTTTAAACGCTTTTTGTTTGGTTTTTTTCCCGCTTATCAAGCTAGTCCTTTACAAAGTCCTTGGCATCGTATTTTATTTATAGGAGATAGTAGCGGTGCGCAATCTCCCGTCAGTTTTGGTGGATTTGGGTCGATGTTACGACATCTCAAACGTTTAAGCTTGGGTATCAATGAAGCGTTAGAAATAGACGCTTTGAATCGAAGTGATTTAGCTTGGTTACAACCCTATCAACCTAATCTCTCGGTGACTTGGTTATTTCAACGCGCGATGAGTGTCAGAGTCAACCAAGAAATATCTCCCTCACAAATTAATCAACTGATGAGTGGAGTATTTCAAAGTATGGATAAATTAGGAGAAGATGTACTCAAACCCTTTTTAAAAGACGTGGTACAATTTTCGGGTTTAGCCAAAACCTTACCCTTAGTCAATCCTAAATTAGTTTTACCGATTATTCCCCAAGTAGGGTTACCTAGTCTAGTTGATTGGAGTTGGCATTATCTGAATTTAGCTTTATATACTGGTTTATATCCTCTAGGAGAGAGTTTATCTCCTTTAGTAAAATATCTTACCCCACGTCAACAATATCTCTATCATCGTCAATTAGATGCTTGGCAATATGGCGCAGGAAAAGACCATGATTTATAACGTCATAGCGAGTTAAACGAAGCTGATTAATAACAATCAGGTTCATAACTATAACACCAACCACCTCCGATATTGTGGAGAATTTTCATACTAGTTTCGTGAGACATAGCTGATATTCGAGATAAAGTTTCGTAATATTCCGCTGTAGCTTCAAGATCTGACCATGAGTTATTTTGCTCAACTTCTTCTTCTATAGCTACTCAGGCTTCTGCTGGTATTCCCGCGAAAACAATCAAGGGTACACCAGGTCCTCCAATCTCAACAAAGTCTTGTTCTAAAGCGACAAAATAGAGATACACTAGAGATCCTGATGCAGGATCAGTATAAGCATAACTACTGAGTTGACGACCTCCTTGGATTTGTTGTTATCTAAATTCAGGAATAGCTAAAACAGATTGTGTGGAAATAAATAAAGAACTAACCAGAATAATTAATTTTTTCATAGAATAACTTTTACTTCTTGAAGATTTTTACTATCATAAAATAAGTTATCTGGAAGAGAGTTTAAGACATTTTTTATCATTTCTTGCAGGTTTTCTATCGCTTCCTCCTCAGTTTTTCCCGAAGAAGATAGATGATTTAAATCAGGACAAATAGCTATAAAATGCTTCATGTCTTCGTCCCATTCTAATCTGGCTTTGACAATCATAATATTTAGATAGCTTGAAAAAGCGGTTCAGCGCGGATTAAAAGAAAATCAGGATCTGTTTGCGCTAAATCACGATTATGGGGATTAATAGCGATCGCCTTACGTAAACAATCAACCGCTAATTCTACTTGTTGTATTTTAGCTGCACAGCAAGCCTGATTATACCAATTATACTCATCCTCTGGCTTAACGGCAAGAGCTTTTTGATAACATCTAATTCCTTGAAGATAATCCCCGAGATAACGCCAAGCATCGCCAGATTTAGACCAAGCCCAGAAATCTTGGGCTTCTACAGCTAGGGCATTTTTATAACATTTTATCGCCTCTTCATAATTACCAGAACGTAAATAAGCGTCACCCTGACGATACCACGCCCAATAATCTTGAGGTCGTTGATCAAGACTTTGTTGATAACTAGCTATGGCTTCGGTATATTCTCCTAATTGACGATAGGTGTCACCGAGTCGATACCAAGTCCAATAATCTTGAGGTCGTTGTTGTAATGCCTGTTTAAAGCTAACTAAAGCTTCTTGATATTCGTCTAAATCTTCTAAAGCGACGCAACCTCGATAATACCAAGCCCAATAATCCTGAGTACGAATCCCTAAAGCTTGGTCTAAACTAGTGATAACCTCCTCATAGCGTTCTAAACCATATAAAACATTAGCTAGACGATACCAAACCCAATAGTCATCACTACGGATACTAATAGCTTGTTCATAAGAAGTGATCGCCTCTTCATAAGCTTCTCTATCTTCTTGTCTCTTACCTTGATAATACCAATACCAATAATCCTGAGAGTTTGATTGTTGCGAATTCATAATTTAGGTATTTTTTTAAGTATAATTACTATCTCTACATTTTCAATTTTAAACGGTATGATTATGATTAAAGATTAATTTCTGATTAAAATTTATGAAATCCCAGTTGCGCGGTCTGGCTATTTTCACTACCTTATTACTAATTGGTTGTTGGCAATTCAATCAGCGTTGGCGAGAGTTTTTCCTGACTAACTTACAACCAATCACCACAATAGAGGTGGACAACTCATCCCTGATTATTGAACAATTACGTCAAGTTAGTCAACTCAGTACAGTTATTTTTACCACAGAGTCCTTGATTCCTACTAAAGCAGAAAGAACTCTAGGTCAATTTGTCGTAGGGAGAACAGAATTAATCTATTTAGCCCAAGGAGAAGTACGCGCGGGAATTAATTTAGCTGAATTAAAACCCGAACATCTTCAACAAACCGAAACTGGTTTAGAGATTATTCTACCACCACCAGAAATTTTAGACAGCAAAATCGATGTTAAGCGATCGCAAGTTTATCACTATCACCGTGGTTTTTTGGCTTTAGGACCAGATTTAGCCCCTGAATTGCAATCCCAAGCACAAAGACGCGCACTTGATCGAATCGTAGCTAGTGCTTGTCAGCGTGGCATCCTGACTCAAGCTAATCTAGAAACCCAAGTAGTAGTTACTCAATTATTAGAAAGTGCCGGACATGAGAATATCACTGTTAAGACCCAAGAACCTTCTAAAAGTGCTTGTAATGTTAGAATGGTAAGATAATTTAACAATCTTATCCTTAATCTACAAGTGAAAACCGCTCCTAAACAAGATTTAGATCAATATCTTAACGAGATACCAGATGAAGCAGAAATGTCTTTATTTGATCATCTCGAAGAATTGCGTATGCGCATTTTTGCTGCTTTAATAGCAGTAGTAATTGGTTGTATTGGTTGTTTTATTTTTGTTAAACCCATCGTGCAATTACTCCAACTCCCAGCAGATGGTGTAAAATTTTTACAACTAGCACCAGGTGAGTATTTCTTTGTTTCTATCCAAGTAGCAGGTTATAGTGGGATACTCGTAGCTAGTCCCTTTATTCTCTACCAGATTACTCAATTTGTTTTACCAGGGTTAACCCGTCGAGAACGTCGTTTAATTGCTCCTGTGGTATTTGGTTCTACAATTTTGTTTATTGCAGGCATTGTCTTTGCTTATGTAGCTTTGATTCCTGCTGCTTTACAATTTTTTATTAATTATGGAGCTGATGTAGTTGAGCAATTATGGTCTATTGATAAATATTTTAAGTTCGTTTTGTTGTTATTATTTAGTACAGGTTTAGCTTTTCAAATTCCCGTCATTCAATCTCTTTTAGGTGCATTAGGGATTGTTTCTTCTCAACAAATGCTCAAAGGTTGGCGTATAGTTATAGTTGGCTCTTTAGTCATAGGAGCTATTTTAACTCCTTCTACCGATCCTCTGACCCAATCTCTCTTAGCTGGAGCAGTATTAGGCTTATATTTTGGCGGAATCGGGGTAGTTAGATTAATGGGTAAGTAATGGTTATTAAAGTACAATCTGATTTAAGTTTAGAAGATTTTTTACTACTTCCTGAAACTAAACCTGCCCAGGAATTTGTCAATGGGAAAATAGAGCCAAAATTCATGCCCCAAGGAGAACATAGCCTTATTCAATGTGAATTAGTATCCCACATCAATCAAATAGCTAAACCATTTAAAATAGCTTATACTTTTCCTGAGTTGCGTTGTACTTTTGGGGGACGTTCTTTAGTTCCTGATGTAGCCGTATTTAAATGGCCAAGAATTCCTTTAACTGAAAAAGGAAAAATAGCTAACCGATTTGAAATTAATCCTGATTGGGTAATAGAGATTTTATCACCACAACAAAGTCAAACCAAAGTATTAGATAATCTTTGACATTGTTCAGAATATGGGACTCAATTAGGTTGGTTAATTGTTCCAGAAGAAGAAACAGTTTTAGTCATTTTTCCTGAACAAAAGATTAGGTTATTTAGAGATAATCATCTTCTCCCAATACTTAAAGAAATTGAGTTAGAATTAACAGCTAGAGAAATTTTTAGTTGGTTAATAGTGTAATTCTAAAACCTTAGGTTTAAATACCGAAACTAACTCAGCATTACTAGTGGTTAAACAGGGAAAATTAACTTGACGATAGTTTTTACCTACTTCTAAAGGGAAATTAGATTCAGGATTAAGTAAGGTAAAACAGCCTCCTGCTGCTTGCAGAATCGCCCAAACCGCTGCTATATCCCAAATTTTGGGGGTAGCTTCTACTCCGCCTAGTGCAGCACCACAAGCTACTAATAAGATATTATAACTAGCTACCCCAATCAGACGAATTTTACAGGGAAAGGGGTTTTTCAGTATAGACGTACTACGCGCACAAAGGTTAAATATATGATTTTGACTAGGGGAATCACTACTAGTGTGGATTGGTTGGTGATTGAGATATGCTCCCACAGGTCCTGTTAAATTAGTCTTACCATACCAATAACCGTGAAAGGTTTGTTGAATTTGAGGGAAATGTACTAAACCAAAAACAGGAGTACCTTGATAAAGTAACCCTAGGGATATTCCCCAAATCGGGATACCTCTAGTAAAGTTGGTTGTTCCATCAATGGGATCGACAATCCAACACCAATCCTGTTGGGGGAAAATATGCTCTGTTTCTTCGGTTAAGACACCATGGGTTGGGAATTTAGCAGCGATCGCCTCTCTAATTACTTGATCTGACCATTTATCTGCTTGAGTAACCAATGTTCCATCGCTTTTACGTTCAGGAGTTAGTTTACCAAAGTCTAAGACTAAGCGATCGCCTACTTCTTTAGTAAGATTTTCTGTAAAATCGAGTATTTCTGTCCAGAATTGGTTTAGAGACATATTTTTTGTAACGAGTTAATACTCAGAAAGGTGTAACAAAAAATTAAACCTTTATGATCATCTTCTCACTACAGACAATTTAGTGACTAATGATTCAGGTAATAATTGTTTAAAATATTCTCGTACTTTTTTTGGTACTACTAATTGATACATTTTAATAAAATAGGACTTAATGATTTTCAAATATTTTTCTTGTATAAGTTGATGATAATAAGTCATGAATCCATCAAAAGAGTTCTTATATTTTATTTTTCCTTGAAATAATTCTTCAGTAGAAGTTTTAGCAAAAGAAGTATTAGGATCTGTAGAATAATTATTAGGTAAGTGATAAATAAACACTTCTTCGGGAAAAGTGCCATCACTATTGATAGGCAAAACTAGACGGTGATAAAATTTATAAACCCACATCATTCCCGATGCTGCTTTCTCTCTGATACCTCCTGCACCTGTATTGCCATCTATCCATGCTTGAGTTTTAATAAATTCCTGCATTTGTATTCTACTATAAACCCAGCAGGCGTGATAAGGTCTCAAAGGAGAAAAATAATATTGACTTCCTATAGTCCAAATCACTGGAGCGGGCATTGGTTGTCTATAATCTGCGGCATAAAGTTTATCACCATTAGGATTTTCTACTCTGAGAAAACCTCTTATTTTGCCAGTTTTATAAACTGCCTCATTTTCTGCTAACCACCCCTTAAAAGCAATCCAAGGTATTAAAATATCATCTTCTATATACATAAATACATCGTAGTCTTCCACATGTTTTAACATATGTTCTCGATGAGTCCAAGTCAAATTAAAAGGGTGATCTAAATTTAAGTGAGTATGTATATCTACAGTGAAAGGAAGAGTATCTAAAAAGTCTTGGAGTTTTTCTTTAGTCTCTTCAGTGTTAGTATCAATAATTACGTGGATATCGCTAATTTCATAATTTTTAAAGTTTTCTAGGACTTTGAAGAGATATTGTTCTCTATCTGGGTTATAGTGAAAAGCAATATGTACAAGTAGTTTAGTTTGAATCATAAGTTTTACTTAAGAAAAATCAATAATTTTAAGGGCTATTAGAGCATATTTTAAGTAATATGTCAATCTGCAAGTTTCAATAGATACTTGAAATCTTAGGTTTAAATACCGAAACTAACTCAGCATTACTAGTAGTTAAACAGGGAAAATTAACTTGACGATAGTTTTTACCTACTTCTAAAGGGAAATTAGATTCAGGATTAAGTAAGGTAAAACAGCCTCCTGCTGCTTGCAGAATCGCCCAAACCGCTGCTATATCCCAAATTTTGGGGGTAGCTTCTACTCCGCCTAGTGCAGCACCACAAGCTACTAATAAGATATTATAACTAGCTACCCCAATCAGACGAATTTTACAGGGAAAGGGGTTTTTCAGTATAGACGTACTACGCGCACAAAGGTTAAATATATGATTTTGACTAGGGGAATCACTACTAGTGTGGATTGGTTGGTGATTGAGATATGCTCCCACAGGTCCTGTTAAATTAGTCTTACCATACCAATAACCGTGAAAGGTTTGTTGAATTTGAGGGAAATGTACTAAACCAAAAACAGGAGTACCTTGATAAAGTAACCCTAGGGATATTCCCCAAATCGGGATACCTCTAGTAAAGTTGGTTGTTCCATCAATGGGATCGACAATCCAACACCAATCCTGTTGGGGGAAAATATGCTCTGTTTCTTCGGTTAAGACACCATGGGTTGGGAATTTAGCAGCGATCGCCTCTCTAATTACTTGATCTGACCATTTATCTGCTTGAGTAACCAATGTTCCATCGCTTTTACGTTCAGGAGTTAGTTTACCAAAGTCTAAGACTAAGCGATCGCCTACTTCTTTAGTAAGATTTTCTGTAAAATCGAGTATTTCTGTCCAGAATTGGTTTAGAGACATATTTTTTGTAA
>RECR01000086.1 GCA_007693955.1 Gloeocapsa sp. DLM2.Bin57 | reverse complement strand
CTGTACTCATGACATCCATGGAAATGATTTTCATTAACAGGTTTTCTTTAAGGATGATTCCAAAAAACCCACATAACACTGTGGCAAATACGCAAGCTTCTAACACTGGATTTATGTAAACTTTTTCTTAATCTTTTTTTTAGTATATAGCAAAATTGACTAATTGAGAGGATTTATTCTCAGACTTTTAACACCATCCAAAATATTAGAATCAACATTAAACTCATAAAACCAATTAGGTGGTCAAATTCCTCTAAAACCCGATTTAAGGTTATATTGATTTTGCGGAAAATTAAGCCATAAGCTAAACAACCTGCCAAGATAATTATTAAAGCTTTGCTTAAATTAGCTATGGTATAAGCTTCTAAATAGAAACCATTCCCTAAGAACAAACCAAGGGTTAAAACAATTACTCCAGACCAAAAAGTTGGTCTAACTTCTTGTTTTCCTCCAAAGGGTAAAAAGATGAATTTAGCGTAAACTATCGCTGTACAGACAGCTGCTATATTCATAATTACGATTTGCCAAGGTAAGAGGTTGTTGAAAGTTAAATTTTTCGCTCCAAAACCTGCTAACAGAGGAAATCCCATCATCGATAAACTCGCTATAGTTAACACTATCGAGAGACGAGTATTGATTTTTTGGCGTTCTAATTCTCGAAAATCTCGACTTGGTAATACTCCCGCGGTTAAGAAGGCAGAAGCTTTAGCTAATCCGTGACTTAGTGTATAAAATCCCCCTACTGCCGGGGCCGCGATAATCCAACCGACTTGAGCAATAGTACTTAAAGCGAGGGTACGTTTGGTATCTTGGTCAAGAATCGCATATACTGACCCAATCAAAGCCGTAGCCACTCCAAAAATCCTGAGAATGTCTCCCACCCCATCGCTAACCTCAGCGAAGCGTAAGAGGGGAAATACTCCGGCTTTAACCACAACTCCTGATATGGTGGCTACGGATGTTTCTGCTTCTGAATGGCTTAAGGGTAACCATAATCCTGAAATAAATACTCCTCCTTTGCTCAATAGTGCCATAATCATTAAAGCTAAGGCTTCTGGTGGTGCATTGTTTATCCCTGCTAAAGCAAAGGAATAGTTAGTTTTATAGACTAATATTGCTCCTACTAGATAAAAAAGCATAGCTACGTTACCAACAAATAAATAACGTAATGCTACCCAAATTGAGCGATCGTTGCGAGGATAAGCAATTAATAAAAAGACTACTATTCCAATAACTTCTAGTGCTACATAAAGACTAAGTAAGTCAGCACAAATAAATACAGCATTGACACTAGTATGGACTATGGTTAATTGGGTATAAAAAAAACCTGTTTTTTCAGTATGCCAACAGTATAAAATTACTGCTAGAGTGATTAGGGCGTTGTTGAGGATAAAATAACCACTTAATTGGTCAATCTTGAGAATGACACCAAAATTATCTAGTACCTGTAAGTCAAAGGAGGTTTGAGAGATTAGTATCCAAACCCCATAAACTATAGATAGACAAACTGTAGCTAAGCTTAAATATGCTCCTAGTTTCGGGAAGAGATAAATAACAAATCCTAGTAATAGAGGTAACCCAATCCAAGTAATTGTGATAGTATTCATGGAGTGTTATTTTTTTCAATTTCTCTGGTTTCTAAGGTAGGGTTATCTTGGGCTAGTTTCATCACCCCTACTAACATCAAGGCTTGAATTGATAAACCAATGACGATCGCTGTTAAAATTACCGCTTGGGGAACTGGATCTGCATAGGCTCTTTGGACCTCACCGTTATCTACAATTGGGGTTAATATACCCGTTCTCGCTGCTATAAACACATAATAAGCTATCACCCCTGTACTCATGACATCCATGGAAATGATTTTCATTAACAGGTTTTCTTTAAGGATTATCCCAAAAAAACCACATAACACTGTGGCAAATACGCAAGCTTCTAACACTGGATTAATTTAAACTTTTTCTTAATCTTTTTTTTAGGATATAGCAAAATTGACTAATTGTGGGTATTCTCAGCAATTAGACTGTTAGTATTTTTTGATGATTATGATTTAATTTTTCAATAATTAACCACCGCAACAGCGATCGATTCCGAGACTATCGAGGATTAAATCACTCATAGCGTTGGCGATCGCAAATTCACTATAAAAGCTTTCTCGAAAATTAAAGCTCTGCATTTCTGTAACAATAGCGATTACCAAAGAGCCAAGGTCATTTTCTCCCTCTAAACGTTGTCTAATAAAAATCATCGCTGCGCGTTGGGCGATTTTAGCATTAATTTCCTCGGGAATAAATTCTTGATCTAACCAATGATGTAAAGATTGCTCTAACCACTGTTTCTCTTGCTCAGGATTTTGTAGAGGAGGTAAGGTAATGGGTGGAATTGGTTCAGCTGTCATAGCATTTTGACTCCATAGACTATTTATCCATTGAACCAGATTAAAGTACCTAATGAAATCAATAACAAAATAAAACCAACCGCGACAAATTGATTATCTTTAGTATTTACCGTGCTTAAATCTACGGGTTCTTCTTTTTTCTCTTTGGGTTTGACCCTACCTCGGTTGCGTTTAAATTCTGGGGTACTTTCTTTGACAGAAGTTAAATCGGGTATTTCACTCATCCATTCTGGAGGTCTTTTTAAGCGGGGAGCTTCCATAATATAGAGTAAACGTTGACTATTGTGACGTATATCGGGATGAGGATGAGTCAATAATTCTCGACACAGGGCGATCGCCTCATTAGTTTTTTGAGCTGCTTGATAAGCACTTACTAACCAGATGCGTATATCTCCACCTGAGAGAGTATTGATAACTACTCGTTGACTAGCATCTTCTAGATATTTTACACTCAGATTGTACTGACCATTTTCTAGGGCTTGTTTCCCTAACTCGTAATTACGTTTTGCTTCTAAATCCACCTTTAAAACTATGAATAAAATCTGGCTATGTTTAAGTATTTTAGCACTTGCTGCGGGTTCAGCTTTAGCTAACCCTGAAACAACGGACAAAGTTATCACAGAATCAGAAAATGACAATGTAGAGACTTTGTTTATCCTTCCTGATGCTCAAACTACTGACAACAATCCCGTTAAACCCCAATCAGAGGATTTAATCCCCTTTGCAGAGCGTTATCGTCGTTCTCTGTTACGTGGAACTACTCTTAACAATCCAGCTTTAAGAGATTGGCAACCTTTAGAAACCAATCCTCAACCTTGATAATTCATTAAATCAATATAATACTACTAAAGCGACGTTGCCTTGGGCGCAAGCCTTGCGCCCCTACCAGTAACTTGTGATTAAGGTGCACAAGCTATATCATAGCGATCGCTCCTAAAGCTATTGCTAGGCGATCGCCATCACTAAATGCTCCCTCTAATACAGCTTTAACGAACAGATAGATCTAGTCTGTAGGATGTATTCGCACTTCCATGAGGATAAACTCGCGCATAATAAGTTCCTGGGCTAAGTGTTCGAGAAATACTGTCAGGGGCTGAACCAGCTCTTGTAGAACTAGCAATCCAACCAGTAGCACTACGCAATTCTAAATCTGCATCAGCACTCATCCGACTAATACCCACAGAAACAGTACCTGTACTGGTCAAATAGAAACGATAGTAATCATTAGTATCTGAACGACCAATACGATTTGTTATATTACGAGTTGCTCCTCTCGATACATCTCCAAAATCTCTGGCGTAAGACATTGAATTTCCTGCATCATATATTGTACCATTATGCCTGAGACTGAGATTGTACCTTGTATTAGCACCTCCAAAGGAATAAACCCGCACATAATAAGTTCCTGAGCTAAGTGTTCGAGAAATACTCTCAGAGCGTGAACCACCGTTTGTCCCCCTATCAATCACTGAACCAGAAGAATTAAGCAACTGTACATCTGCATCAGCAGTCATACCAGTCAAACTTAAAGAAAAAGAACCCGTACCATCGATATAAAAGCGAAAATAGTCATTGGGATCACTACGACCCACATAACCATTGTTCACGTTCATAGCACTTCCACTAATATTTCCCAAATTTCGAGCAGAACTTAAAGTATTATCTTGTTCTACCCAAATACTGGTGTTATCTACGGTGATTTGTGTCCAGTCGTTTTCTTGTCTAATTCTATCTAATTCTGTGGGCTCTAAATTGTTGCCATTAACAATATTTTTGAGTAACTCACCCTCGTCCCCTGGGCTATCTCCTTGTGGATTGAGTAAGGTATCAAGATAATGACCCATCTCTTCTAGCAAGACATCTTTTAATAATAAATCATCTCTTTCTGATTCTAATAAAGATTTGGCTATATAAATTTCATTTCTCACCTGAGAATAAGCTCCAAAAGCTCCTTGCATCACTTCATTAGCTAAAATTCTAACTTCTGGTAAATCAAATTGAGCTAAACCATTTTCAATTAATTCTTGCTTAGCTGTTAAGTCAGTGATATCATAAATTGAATCTAACTGTTGAGAAGCATTACTAGATGTTAAAAAACCTTCTAACTGATTTTGTGCTTGAAGTAATGCAGAGCCAATTTGATTAGAGCTATTGGTTGTGGAAGAAAAGTCAAACTGTTGAGAAAATGAGTTGTCCATAATAAAAGGAGTTTAGGTTTACTATCGTATCTTGGGGTTTTAATTACTCTTGATCAGAAGCATATTAAAATTAGTCACTAAATTCCTTTAACTAAATCTGTCTTAACTTTTTTCAAAGCAGATTTTAGCTAGATTTAGACAACCATTAAAATGACAACAAGCAAAAGGAATCAAATAGCATTACTTTATTGATTGCCAAACAAGTATGCCATTTTCGACGAAAATTATTTAATTCTTTCCAAATTATTTTACCTCTGTTTCTGTCATGAAATCATGAAAACACAAACAGGATTTAATAAAGTTTCAAAAAGGATTAATACTTGAAATGTATTATCTAAACAATAATTAAAAAAATCTTAAAAGTCAACCGTAATATAATTTGTTTTTTTGTAATCAAAACGTAACCATAGTTTTTAATCTATAGTATTATTTGTACTATGATTAAAAAAGGTTACAAAATAAGTATTTTTCAAAGAATATGTAAGTCAAAAAAATATGTATTACATTAGCCAAATTTTGGCTCTTTCGGCATTATGGGAAAAATTGTCTCTAAAATTACACTTTCTCCCCTATAAAGAGTTCGGTGTTCGTAGGGATGTGTAGCGCAAAGCGCAGCACTTAGTAGAAGGTGGAACGGTATTAGGTGTAATGACTCGTTGATTTTTTAAAGCCCATTCTAATTGGTGTTCGTCTGATTGTGCTAGCATTCCTACTTCAAAGATTGAAACAACATCTGCACCACGATTACGTAAAGCTTGTAAAAGACGTTTGCTCGTGGTGTCCTCATCTAAATAAAATCGAATAACTGTCACTGTTAGTTTGTTAATACCTGAGCCGATAATCTCTCGTAATCAAGAGCGTCTTGAGCTAATTCTTCCTCAATAGCTTGCTGATTAGTATAGTAATAGGCAAGTGCTGCATAAATTTGAGCTAAAGTCAAATATTCTTTGTCAGCTTTAATCTCATCTGGACTATATCCTTGTTTATAGAGAGCAACAATCCGTTTTACAGAAGTTCCTGTCCCTGCAATAATCGGACTGCCATGTTGAATCTCAGGAGAAGAAGTAATTAAGTTACCTATATCAACCAAATTTTTTAACATAAAATATCCAATATATTTAACAAGAATTGTCACAAAAATTAGAATTTTTTAGTAAAATGTATTCATGAACACAGACACTATCGAACTGCCTTGAAAGACTGGCAACTTATAGAAACCAGTCCTGAGCCTTAGTAATCCATTGAGCCAACTATCATACTACCTATACCGCGATCGGTAAAGATTTCTAAGAGTAAAGCGTGGGCTAAACGTCCATCAATAATATGAGCTGCGCGTACTCCTTGAGCGAGCGATCGCACACAACAATTGACTTTAGGAATCATACCCCCACTGACGATACCTTGATTGATTAAATCTCTAGCTTGTTGAATATCTAATTTAGGTAATAAAGTAGAAGGGTCATGATAATCCTCTAGGATACCTGGTGTATCAGTCAAAAGAATCATTTTTTCTGCTTGTAATGCTGCGGCTATTTCTCCGGCGACTGTATCTGCGTTAATATTATGAGCTTGTCCTTCTTCATCAGCTGCGACACTAGAAATCACGGGCACATAACCACTTTCTACTAAAGATTCTACCAATTTTGTATCTATATTGCTAACTTCTCCGACGAATCCCACACCATCTTTACCAACGTGACGAGCTGTAATCAGGTTACCATCTTTACCACAAATACCCACTGCGCGACCCCCTGCGCAATTAATTAGGGATACTAACTCTTTATTGACGCGACCAACCAAAACCATCTCTACCACGTCCATAGTCGCTGCGTCGGTGACTCTGAGACCATCTTTGAATTGGGGTTCAATACCTAATTTATCTAACCAAGTATTAATTTCAGGTCCTCCCCCATGTACAATAATTGGGCGTAACCCAACACAGGATAAAAAGACGATATCTCGAATGACTGAGTCTTTGAGACTACTATCTTTCATCGCTGCACCACCGTATTTTACTACTATCGTGCGTCCTTTGAATTTTTGGATGTAAGGTAAAGCTTCACTAAGGATTTTTACTCTAGTTGCGTCTGTTTCTTGGCTATTTTCGACTTGATTGACCATAGATATCTATAATTTTGGTAATAGCAACGATTTTAGCGGAAATCTCGATCTGTTCAAACTTTGTCAGCATTTAACAACTTTATCACCAAAATGTATCTATTAATACAGACAAGATATAAATTAATAATCGACAAAATTAAACAACTTAAACAGTTTTTTATCTGGTTTTGGGTAATGGTTAAACGCTACTGGACTTCTTCTGATGGATGGAAAGCATTAAGTTTACTTAGGCGTTTTCTGGCTGACGCTAAATAACTTTGGCTAAGATTAATTCCCTGATTTGTTGATTATGAGCAATAATAATTCCAGGAATTTTCCAAGACTCTATCTCCGAGAAAGGTTGGAAGTCTTCACCATTCCAAAAAGTAACGATCGCTCCTGCTTCTTTAGCGACGAAAGCAATAGCTGCATTATCGATTAAGTTTCCTTTTTCGAGAATTACTCCCGCGAGATTTCCTTTAATTAAATCTAGATATTCGGGGGGATTTTGAGGAGGAGCATAATCTGTAGCGCTACACCAAACCTGAAAATTTTCAGCGAACTTCTCTCTCAAGTTAGCTAAGCCAAAACTTAGATAAAGCAATCGAGATTGAAGTGGAGCTAATTTTAAAGGTTGAGCGAAGTTTAGTTTATCTTGGCTTAAATCCCCGTAATAAGCTCCTTGGTTTTTGAGTGCTAAAAGATAGTATTTTTGTCTAGGTTTAATAATTAATACTGCTTCGTAATGATCTCCTTGAATAATTGTTAAGATAATTGCAAAAGCAGAGAGTTTATCTAGATAGGCTCTAGTACCATCGATGGGATCTAGTGTAATCAATAATTCATCTTTAACTAAATCGATACCGCGAAAATATTTAGTATTATAAGAGCTTTGATATTCTTCACCGAAAAAACGTACTTGGGGGAATCTAGCTAAGAGTGCTAATTCTATCGTTGTTTGAATGGTTAAATCAGCATCGGTTAAAGCAGTAGCGTAGAAGTTATCCCCATATTCTGATTTTTCTGGTAGAGGATTAATGCGATCTTGAATAGCGATCGCATAGTCTGCAGCTAATCTTAAAACAGGGTACAGACAATCTAAAATTTCCCGAGCAGTACTGTGAATAGGTGTCATGATTAAGAATAGAATAAATCACTTAAAACTATTTTAGCTTAATTAAAGTCTTAATAACAGATATTTTGTCTTAAATATTCAACTTTTTTGAGCAAATCAGTTCATTTTCTTGATTAAACTCTTAAGAGACTTAAATATATTAAGTCCTCAAAAAAATATGTTAAAATCTGTAAATTTATTGACCAAAAATCAAATATTTTAATATACTGAAGTTAGTAAAAAGATTGGTTTTTCAACCGAGGGGTAAAGATGACTCAAATTATGATTAATGAACTTCCCCAACTAACTGAATTACAAGAAGAAGAACAAAATCAAGTTTATGGTGGCGTTTCTGCTGCTGCCTCTGCTGCTGCTAATTACAGTAGCGCTACTGCGGCTTCTGTTTCATCTGGTAATAGACCAGTTATGACTTTTTCATTGAGTGTACGTGAATCTGACTGGTACTGGTATGGTTATGAGTTCATCAGAGTTTCCTCAGAAGCTTTTACGTTTTAACTTAGAATTGCTGTTGTTAAAGTTTCAATAGCCAATGCGATCGCTTGTAATTTAATCCATCAAGTGATCGCTTTCAAGTGTCAAGTTATCTCAGACTAATCCGAATAAATAAGTTTTGACGAGTAAGAAAATGACTAAAATTATTATTGATGAACTTCCCCAACTAACTGAGTTAAAAGAAGAAGAACAAAACCTAATTTATGGTGGTGTTTCTGCTGCTGCATCTTCGGCAGCTAATCGCTATAATGCAACAGCTTCGGCTGTTTCATCTATCAATAGACCTGTGGTTAGTTATTCATTCAGTTCTATGAGATATATTTATAGGTCTTTATCTTTTTCTGTATATTGGCATAGTTGGAGTTATTCTATATCTTTTACTTTATAAAGCAACCCCAATCAAAGTATATATTAATACTATTTGTATAGTAATACTTAAGAACTCCCTCTTTTACGTATTACAGTATAATGACTTAAGAGATTGTTTAGCTTAACCGCGAGAAGCCTCAAGCTTTATTTTCTCAAATAAGCGTGAGATGAATCGCGTCCTTATTT
>RECR01000085.1 GCA_007693955.1 Gloeocapsa sp. DLM2.Bin57 | reverse complement strand
TAATTAAAAAAGTGGGGATGGGCATCGCCTCACTCAAAAACGGTCAATCATCTCTGAAGGTGAAAGACAAGAAGCCTACAGCGTAATCTTTGATTCGGTGTAGGAGTATGTCACTTTCGGTTACCTATAGTCAACTTCTAGGTTCTGCAAACGCTCGTAGCCTTGGTATTTCCGTCAATGGTGGTCCTACCTTCCCTACCACTCCTGGTGATTCTGGTACAGTCACAGTTAACTATTCTAATGACAACCTAGTGGGCACTTCCTTTGATTTTTTCGCTCTTAACGATGACGACACCGTTAGATTTAGACTTGTAGATGCTACTTTTGAAGCTATTCCCGAGCCTCTAACTATTTTAGGTACTGGGTTTGCTGTAGCGGCTCTTCCTGCTTTGAAAAAAGCCCATAAAAAAGCCCAAAAATAATCATTAATAATCAGTTCATGTTAGATGGGGTTCTCTTCAGAGGAGAACTTTTTTTATTTTTACTTAGTTAAGCTATAATATTATATTTTATGTCTAAAAGTAAATAGAATAGAAACAGTGCGTAAAATTATCATTGCAGGTAACTGGAAAATGTACAAAACCCAGTCAGAAGCCCTGGAGTTTTGGCAAGTATTTAAATCTAAAATCACAGAGTGTAGCGCCAATAAAGAGGTAGTCTTGTGTGTGCCTTTTACCTGTCTAAGCTTTCTTAGTAAATATGTAGATAACTCAGGGGTGCAAATAGGAGCACAGAATATCCACTGGGAGGATATGGGAGCATATACTGGGGAAATATCAGGAGGAATGCTCAAGGAAATAGGGGTTAAATACGTTATCGTTGGTCACAGCGAGCGTCGTCAATATTTTGCAGATACCAATGAAACGGTTAATTTTCGTCTGTTAGCAGCCCAAAGACATGGTTTAACTCCTATTCTCTGTATTGGAGAAACTAAAGCCCAGCGAGACGCGGGCGAAACAGAAAACATCATTATTAATCAAATCAAAAAAGGTTTAGTCGATACAGATCAAGATAACCTCGTCATAGCTTATGAGCCTATTTGGGCGATTGGTACAGGTGATACCTGTGAAACAGAAGAAGCCAATCGCATTATTGGTTTAATTCGTTCACAGTTAAGTAATAAAGATGTGACTATTCAATATGGTGGATCAGTTAAACCGAGTAACATCGATGAAATCATGGCTCAGTCTGAAATAGACGGTGTTTTAGTTGGTGGTGCTAGTTTAGATCCTGTGGGATTTGCGCGCATAGTTAACTATACTAATCCTTAAAGTAGTCATAGGGAGTGAAATTAAGCTCTGCAATCAGGCTCTGCGTAGCTTCATTCCGATTCTGAGAACCAGCGCCTTAAAAAGGCGCTAGGGAACACCCATCAGCATCAGTGCTCTAGTAAGAAACTACTCTAAACTCCAAATACAACAGATATTTACACGTTTAGGGGTATCTTTGAGTCCCTCTCTGGATTTTCCCCTAATCCTAAGAGTAGGGTGTTCACTGCTTCAATCATTTCTGCTTCCGTCACAACAGGCTGGGCTTCTGTAATTAATCGAGGGTTCGATGGGGTTAAGGTCATGAGATTAGATAAGGAATCTTAATATGATAATGATTCTTATTATCATATATTACCCCAGTTTAGTCAAATTAAATTATGCTTGGTAAAACTTTCACAGACAAAACCTCTAGTTTCCCATCTTTGCCAATCTATAATAGTTAAAGGTGTAACGCGATGGCAGGAAGGTTTAATCACTTGAGATAACAAAGCCCAGACAAGGCTTCTGGTGATATCTAGACTAGTTTTTAACCACGTTTCTTGATTACCGGGAGTACCATAGGTAGGAGCAATATCTAATTCTAGAGCGATTCCTTGGGAATAAAAGAGAATTTTAGCCAACCAGAGAGCGCGAGGTAGATGACTACTAGAGGTGATCAATTTAACCTTATGTACTCCCCAATCTTGTAGAATAGGAATACTAGAGAAAAAATTACCAAAAGTAGAATCAGCGCATCTTTCTAAGACTACATTATTTTTGGGTGCTTGTTTAGCCTCAAAGATTAACCAAATACAAGGATCATCTGAACCAGTAGAGATAAGAATAGGTATTTCTGGTTGAGTTATAGCTAAGTCTGCTACATAGATTTCTCGATAAATACTCCCTCCTAATACCAAGATTCCATCAACAGGATGATTAAGATTGGTAGGTAAGTAAAAAATTAGCTTACTTAACAAACTCAGACAGAGAATACCTAAACCCACCCCTACTAGCTTAAGCAGGAATATCTTTGAGTACTTCTTTAGCAACAGCGATAGTTTGTTTAACATCTTCCTCGGTATGAGCTAAGGAAGTAAAACCAGCTTCAAACTGTGAAGGTGCTAGATAAACCCCTTTTTCTAACATACCTCGATGAAAACGACCGAATTTAGAGGCATCAGAAGTTTTAGCATCTTCGTAGTTATGTACTATTTGATTAGTAAAAAACATCCCAAACATACCGCTAATATTACCACCTGTGACCGCGTGACCTGTTTCTTGCGCTACTGTGAGTAACCCCTCGATTAATTGTTTAGTGATTGCTTCTAAATAAGCATAAGTTCCAGGTTTTTGTAGAAGTTCGAGGGTTTTAATTCCCGCAGTCATAGCTAAAGGATTACCAGAGAGAGTGCCAGCTTGATACATTGGTCCAGCCGGAGATACTAAAGACATAATCTCAGCTTTACCACCGTAGGCACCTACTGGTAAACCACCTCCAATAACTTTACCGAGAGTAGTTAGATCTGGAGTTACGTTAAATTTTTCTTGTGCTCCACCGTAGGCGATCCGAAAACCCGTCATTACCTCATCAAAAACCAATAAAGCACCACTTTCTCTAGTTAGCACTCGTAATCCTTCTAAAAAGCCCGCTTCTGGTGGAATAAAACCAGCATTACCTACTACTGGTTCGAGGATAACTCCCGCTATTTCCCCTGGATTTTGGGCAAAAAGTGCTTTTACCGCTTCTAAATCGTTGTAGGGAGCTGTGAGAGTGTTATTAGTGGTGGTTTTAGGGACACCTGGTGAGTCGGGTAAACCGAGAGTTGCTACTCCTGAGCCTGCTTTGACAAGGAACATATCAGCGTGACCGTGGTAACATCCCTCGAATTTAATGATTTTATCTCTGCCTGTATAAGCTCGCATTAAACGTAAAACCGACATACAAGCTTCTGTACCAGAGTTGACAAAACGTACCATTTCAATACTAGGTACTGCGTCAATCACCATTTCGGCGAGAATATTTTCTTGTACACAAGGTGCACCAAAACTTGTACCTTTGTCTAAAGCTTCTTTAAGGGCGTTAATTACTTCAGGATGAGTATGACCACAGATAGCAGGTCCCCATGTGCCTATATAATCGATATACTGGTTACCATCTATATCCCAGATATAAGCTCCTTTGACGCGATCGAAGACTATGGGTTGTCCTCCTACGGATTTAAAAGCTCTCACTGGAGAGCTTACTCCACCTGGCATTAATTTTTGTGCAGCGGTGAAAATTTCTTCTGATTTAGTGGTGTTGAAGGAGTTTGTTGAAACCAATTGCTTTTCCTCTACTGTACTTTTTTTAGGGTAAGATAATTTCGCAACACTTTAAAAATTTCTTTCGCTAGTTTGATCTAATCGTAACTGATTGAATAGTTGAGATGGGGGTTGTCTGTTACTGTTGTTTAGCCTTTGTTCCTCAGTAACTAGCTGGGTTTGGGGATTAGTTAGACTACTCAGGGTTTTTAAGTTTAATTCTTGTACTTCGCTAGCTAAATTAATACCTTCAACTAAAGCTGGTGTAGCTAGAGATTCTGGGGGTTGTAGGTTTGATTTTAGTTGTACTGGTTTGGTTAAGTTGATACCTAGTAAGCCACTACTAATTATAGTGATGATTAACGAGGCTATCCCCAAAGGTTTTTTGAATATAGCAAGAGCTTGAGTTACTGGTTGCTCTGATATGGTAGTAACAACTTGATGATGCCAGATTTCTATTTCTTCTGAATTGTAACTATTGTCTTGAGGGATAATCGCCATATTTTGCCTTGAAAAACTGTTTTTAGGCGGTTGAGATGGCTTTTGACACTGATATCTGTTTATTTCTGCTTCAATTTCTAGGTCTAGACTACTTAAAGCTATTTTGACCCTGGGATGAATTGGCGATCGCTTGGTCATCAGAAAAATAATTTTAAAACCCTGTTCTTAACGATAGCATAGAAAGGGTTTACACTGAAAGCGCTAGTAATAGTAACCTTAAATGAGGGATTTTGCTTCTATTAACCATTGTTGTACTAATTCTACAGGAGGACATAAATCTTTACGCTGCATAGTTGCCACTTGCATTCTCAGAATTTGTTGACGTAAGCGATTAACTGGTGTTTGACTTAATTGTGAAACAGAAATAATACCACTGTGTAATAATAATCCTGCGTAAGTACATCCTACGCTAGGAATTCGGGCTAAATCGGCTAATGCTATCCATTTGCGTAGATAACGATATTCTATTTTTAATTCCCTAGCTAAAGCTTCTTGATGTTGTTGATTTCTGGTTTTGCTTAATAAGTCTTGGGTTGTTTCGATTCCTTGAGTTTGTAAAAGATTTACTTCTGTTGGTTTTATTCCTGGAATAGTTGCAATTGACCAAAAAGTTGCTTTACTCATTTAGTTATCAAGGTCATAATCTTGTCTCCCTCTACTATAGTATTGTTACCTCTAGGGATAACTGCTATAGCGTTGGTTTGTGCTAGGTTAATTAGGTTACCCGAGTTTTGACTACCTGAAGCTAGTTTAAATTGATAAACTCCCTGATGGATATTTAATCTACCCCAAACATAGGTTTCACGATCGCTTGTACTTTTAAGGGTTTGTAAATTTTCTGCTGCTAACCATTGGGGTATCCAGGGTTGTTGCTTTCCTGAAAGTTTAGCGATCGCCGGTTGGACAAAACGCCAACAACTTACCAAAGCTGAGACGGGATTTCCTGGTATGCCAAAATAGACACAACCTTGAGGAAATTTAGCTACGGTTAGGGGTTTACCTGGTTTAACCGCAACGCTACTGATTGCTATTTTTGCTCCTAATTCTTTGAGGATTTGTTCTACATAATCATAACTCCCTACTGAAACTCCTCCTGTGGATAAGACTATGTCTGCTACTTCAATAGCTTGACTAATTTTATCGCGCAATTCCTCGGGGTTATCTGGTACTATACCTAGGGGTATGGGAATTGCTCCTTGACTCAAGACAAAAGCGTAGAGAGCATATTGATTAGAGTCGATGATTTTTCCTGGTTGTAATGGTTGACTGGGGTTGACTAACTCGTCTCCTGTAGAGAGAATAGCTACTTTAGGACGTCTTTTTACGGGGATGTCTATAACTTGTATTGTTGCTAACACAGCTATTTCGGCTGCAGAAAGAGTTATTCCTTCTTTGAGTAGGGGGTTTCCTGGTTGATAATATTCTCCTTTTTTTCTAACGAAGGCTTGAGGTGCTTTTGGTGCTTTTAGAATTACTAAGCGATCGCCTTGACGTTGAGTATATTCTTGCATTATAATAGTATCTGCTCCTGGTGGAAGCATTCCCCCGGTGTATATTCTAGCTGCTTCTCCTTGAGAGATAGTTTTTTGAGGTACTTTTCCCGCGGGGATTTCTGCAACTATGGTTAAGTTAAGGGGTGGGTTAGTTACGTCTTCGTAACGCACCGCATAACCATCCATCGCTGAGTTATCCCAATAGGGGAAGTCTAGATCACTTTTAATTGCTGTGGCGAGAATTCGCGTAACAGCGTTATGTAAATCTACTGTTTCGGTATCAGTGACGGGTTGAATTAAGTCTAAAATTATTGTTTCGGCTTGATTTACTGAAATCATGTTCTATTATGCTATAATCACGCTCACGGTTTAATTCCTCAACAATTTTAATAATTTCTGTATTATCGGTGGGTTGAATTATTTTAGGTTGGGTTGGCATTGTGGGGTTTTGAACATAGATAGATTCTGCTTTCTTGTCAGGAAAAAGATGCTCAATGAAGAAGTCAACGGTAGTTTGTTTGAGCCAACCTTTTAAAACAGCGATCGCGCCAAATTTTAACCAATGAATCTTTTGTTCTTGTAGAATTATGGCGATTTGTTCTTCAGTTAACAATCTAGCTTCTTTTAAATAATATCCTATAGGCAGCTTTTGAGATTCGCTCATTTGTTCACACCAAGTTTGGGCGAAGAAATCGGCTGTTTCTTGTTTAATCCAACCTCGTAGAGCTAAAATTTCTCCTAAATGTAGATTATATTCTTGTTGGTCTTGTAAAGCTATTTCTATTTGAGCAGATGAGACTAAATCAGCTTCTAGGAGTATTTCTCCTATGCGTTTACGTTTAACAGTGGTGATAGCAAAATGAAAATAATCATCAGGTATAACTATATGGGGTTCGGAAGCTATAATTTCATATTTAGACATTGTCAGAGTATTCCTTCTAAATCTAGGACAAAATCAATTAATAAGTTTTCACCAGATAGCTGACTAGGATAATTTAAAAGTTCAGGAGACTCACCTTGACGGTAAATTTCTACTGTTTTACTAGTAGGATCAATTAACCAACCTAAAACTGCTCCATTATCTTGAGATTCTTTCATTTTATCCCGTAATTCTTTAAGACTATCAGAAGGAGAACGTAACTCTATCACCAAATCAGGACAAATCGGGGGAAAAGTTCGTTTTTGTGCTTCTGATAATAAATTCCAACGGGTTAAACTAATCCAAGCTGCATCAGGTGAACGAAAAGAACCACCAGGAAGCTGAAACATTGTCGAAGAATAAAAAACCACACCTGTACCATTTTGTCTAGCCCAAAGGGTTAATTGAGTGGTCAGCCAACTATTTCTGATACCACTTTCTCCACCTGTCGGTGTCATTACAACCAAGTTTCCTGTAGCAGTAAGTTCTAATTTCAAACTAGGGTTATTGTAACATAATTGCTGAAAATCTTCTGTATTTAATTTAATAGGTCCTAGATTAAGAGTAACCATACTTAGAGATATAATGACTAGAACAATTTATGGGATGATTGACTAAATTAACTAAAACTATAGCTAGATAATGAGTCAAGATCGTATTCCTATATTAGACCTCACCCAACAGTATCAGCAATTGCAGTCAGAAATAGATACAGCGATCGCCAAGGTCTTAGCTTCGGGACAATTTATTCTCGGTCCTGAAGTTAAGGAGTTTGAAACCGAAATCGCCCAATATCTCGGAGTAAAATACGCCATTGGGGTAAATTCGGGAACGGATGCTTTAATGATTGGGATGCGATCCCTAGGAATAGGTCCAGGAGATGAAGTAATTACTACTCCTTTTTCTTTTGTAGCTACTGCAGAATCAATCAGTAACATTGGGGCTAAACCTGTTTTTGTAGATATTAACCCAGAGACATTTAACATCAATCCTCAAGCCATTAAAGAGCAAATTACCCCAAAAACTAAAGCAATTATGCCCGTACATTTGTACGGTCGTCCTGTTGCTATGGCTGAGATTGTGGACTTAGCTAAAGAATATAATTTAAAAATAATCGAAGATTGTGCACAAGCTTTTGGCGCTAGATATCAGGGTAAATGTTTAGAATGTCAACAACAATGTACAACAACAACTAGAGAGCCGCTCGCTGGTCAGTATGTAGGTACAATAGGAGATGTAGGGGCGTTTTCTTTTTTCCCAACTAAAAATCTGGGCGCTTATGGAGATGGAGGGTTAATCGTTACTAATGATCCTGAGGTGGCAGAATTAGCCTCAATGTTACGCACCCATGGTAGCAAACATAGATATCATAACGAACTCTTGGGTTATAACTCTCGACTAGATAGTTTACAAGCAACTATTCTCAGAGTCAAATTACCCCACGTCCAAACCTGGAATCAACAAAGATATCAAGTCGCGCAAACCTATAATAATTTATTACAAGAGATACCAGAGATTATCACTCCTCAATTAATCGATGGTCACGTTTTCCATCAATATACAATTCGCATTACCAACGGAAAAAGAGACCAAGTACAAGCAGAATTAGCAGCGAAAGGGATTAGTTCAGTAGTTTATTATCCCATCCCCCAAAATAGGTTACCAGTTTACGCCGGACAATACCCTGACTATTCTGTGAGTGATTTATCAGCTAGTCAAGTTCTCAGTTTACCAATTTGGCCCGAAATTAGCACAGAAAAGATCGAGACTATCGTTAAAGCGTTATGTGAGATAATCTTGTCAGAAAAACTCAACTGACGGTTAAACAATAAAAGAAAAATGTTCAATAAACGTTCTGTATTAGCTTTAATCTTAGTGGTAGTCACAACTCTGTTAGTGAGTTGCAGTAGTGGTCAAGTCAATACCCCACCACCTACCTATACCCTAGAGAAAATAGAAAGTATCCAAAAATTTGTTACACCGATTGAATCAGCGCGTCAAGATTTGAGTAAATTAAAACGACTCATCGATGAACAAGACTGGATAGACACCAGAAGCTTTATTCATGGACCTTTAGGTCAATTGCGTCGTGATCTGAGTTATTTAAGTCGGGAATTACTCCCCCAAGATCAAAAACAAGCTACTCAGTTAATTAAAGACTTGTTTAGTGATTTTGAAGAATTAGACGCAGAAGCAAAAGCCAAAAATCCTAGTCTCGCTTTACAGAGGTATAATGATGCAGTAGGTCATTTTGACGCTTTCTTGCGCTTAATACCTAAATCTGAACCAATTAGTTAATCATGAGTAGTGTTGCAGTAATTGGATGTGGAGTAATTGGCGCGGCGATCGCCTACGAATTGAGTAAACATGATTATCAAGTTACTCTCATTGACCAAAAACAACCTGGCGCTGGTGCAACTGGTGCCGCTTTGGGTATAATGATGGGGATAATTAGTCATAAGTTCAAGGGTAGAGCTTGGCAATTACGTTACTCCAGTCTGCAACTCTATGATACTTGGATACCAGAATTAGAGTCTCTTACTGGTTTAAAGATTCCCTATCATCGTCAAGGTATTCTTAAACTAACTAGTAATGAGTCAGAGTTAGCTAAATGGCAACAATTAGTCAAAATTAGACAAGAACAGGGTTTAAATCTGGAAATCTGGGATTTAGACCAAATTAAGCGACGTTGTCCTCAAATAGATATAAACAGAAATGAGATACTCGCGTCTCTTTATTCTCCCGACGATCGACAGGTTAACCCCTCTATCCTTACCCAAGCTTTAGTTAACGCTGCAATCTCTCGTGGTGTTCATTGTCTATTTGAGGTTAAAGTAGATGAGTTAATCACTACTAGTCCTTCTCACTGTGGACAGATTCGCACCTCTAGAGGTATTTTAGATGTAGATTGGGTGATTGTGGCTGCGGGAATTGGTTCAACACCTTTGGTTAAATCTCTGACTATTCGTCCAGTGTTAGGACAAGCAATACAACTCAAGTTACCCCACAGTCTAGGAGACTTTGAACCGATTATAACAGGAGATGATGTTCATATCGTTCCCCTAGGAAATGGTGAATATTGGTTAGGGGCTACGGTAGAATTTAGCTTAGGAGAAAATCAAGAAATTATCCCTGATTCTAGTCTCTTAGAGATGGTTAAAAATAAGGCGATCGCCTTTTGTCCTAATTTAGCCCCAGGAGAAATACAAAATATTTGGTATGGATTACGTCCTCGTCCTGAAAATCAACCTGCTCCTGTGATTGAAAACCTTACGGGTTATAATAATGTCTTATTAGCCACAGGACATTATCGTAATGGAGTTATGTTAGCACCGGCTACAGCTAAAGCGGTTTTAGAGAGTTTAGAGAACAAAAATATCCCTCCTCAATTTGAAAAGTAGAGTTCGGTGTTCGGAGTTTAGAGTTATCATGCTACATTTCTTTCCCTCTTCCCTATATAGGGCTTGCTGAATAAATCTCAAACTTTGATTTGCTATGGGTTTAAAGTAGTTTTCTGTTCAAAAAAGTGAAAGATTTTCTAATGTATTATGCCAAAAAAGTTTATTTATGTCTTTTACTTACTTAAGTAGTATAAATATTGGCTTCCTCTTACCTTATCTCATTTTTATTGTCAATGACCTGAAATTGAGGGAAGTTTTGGAAGTTGTTGTACAGTTTTTCTACCCAAGCGCCAATTTTCCACAACACCATTACTAAAAACTAAACGCAGAGTCAGAGTTTGTTCGGGAAGTTGTGCAATTACATCTTTAAATTCAGTTAAATCAAAGCGATTACCACCAAAGCTACACTCAACAGGTGATGGAATAGTAGCGGGAGTAGAAGATTGTTCAAGATAAAAAGGATTAAAAAAAGGATCATCAAAAGGATTATTGAGAAAAGTTGGGATACGTTGGGATGGACTAATTCTGCGGGGATTAGCCAATGTTCTCGCAATTTCGTGGTTTAAAGTCAATAAAACCTCATCACCATCAAGTATAATTAACTCACTTAAATAAGCTTCCTCAGTACCTAAAGTCAGATTAGGTAAACAATAACGTACAATCACCTGTAAGATATTTTGCTCAGGAATATCACCCCAAAGGGTAATCACGCTAAAGTTATTATTACTAGGGAGAAAATCTCTATCTTTGATAAGATAAGCCCTATCGCCATTAATATCTTCTATAGTAAAAATCTCACTAAAAGGAGCATCTCTAATCTCTGTGAGTACAAAAGGGTCTAAAGGTGCTACCTGATCTTGAGTGTTTTGAGCTAAAACTGGTATAGTAATAGGAATTAAGCTAAAAGCTAGTAAGCATAGTTGCTGAAAATTATTCATTAGTAAAATTGTCAATGATTGCGTCAGTTGATCGATTATTAATATATCCCATTAAATCCTTAGATAGCGTTAAGGTTGATAAAGTTAAGGTTTTATCTAGTGGAGCATTAGCAGGCGATCGCCAATTAGCTATTTTTGACCAAGAGGGTAACTTTGTCAATGGGAAACGTCAACCAAAGATTCATCAATTACGTACCAGATTTACTCTCAATAATCAAACTATCTATTTAGGAGAAGAACAATCTTTTCACCTAGATAGAGACAGAGATAAACTAGAATCTTGTTTAAGTGAATACTTTGGGTTTACTGTACAAATAAGAGAAAATCCAGATACAGGTTTCCCCGATGATACCATCTCACCAGGACCAACGATTATCAGTAAGGCTACTTTAGAAACAATAGCTTCATGGTATGAAAATCTTTCTGTAGAAGAAGTCCGCGCTAGATTTCGCGCTAATATTGAAATTACTGGAGTTCCTCCTTTTTGGGAAGATACCCTGATTGGAAAATCATTTCTGATTGGATTGGTAGAAGTAAGTGGAATCAATCCCTGTCAACGTTGTGTTGTGGTTACTAGGGATTCACAGACAGGAGAAGTTTACAGTAATTTTCAGAAGATTTTTACAACCAACAGAAAAAATAATTTACCAGCATACGTAGATACAACACACTTTAACCACTTTTTCCGACTAGCAATCAATACCCGTATAGCAGAGAATCAAGTAAATAAAACCATTGCTTTAGGTGATTTAGTTAAATTATAATATCCTATTTTTTTCCTGTAACTGTAAACGGATTTGATTATGGAAATCTCGAGTAATAGGGTAAAAGCGCGCTAAAATTAAACCGCAAACTAAAAATATTGCAGGTAAAATAGAAACAACTATTCTAATCGCTAATAACGCGCTAGGAGGTTGTATTGGTATATCTCCTCCTGGTGTTTGTTCGATAAATCCCGCTAATTCTAACATTACTCCTACTAAAAATAAGGCTAAAGCTAAACAGACTTTTTGCGTAAGCACCATAAAACTATAATAAATCCCTTCTCGTCTTTTTCCTGTTCTTAATTCGTCTAACTCAATCACGTCTGGTAACATTGACCAAGGTACTAAAGAAGCTACAGATACACCGCAACCAGCGAGAATAGCTAAGATATAGAGTAGGTTATATTGTTCAGGTTGAATTAACCATAACCCCGATTGGGCGATAATCCAGATACTAACTCCTAGATAATAAACCATTTTTTTACCATAGCGATCGCTTACTTGTTTCCAGACAAACAGCATTAATAACGCTGTACCCTGTACTTCTAGTGCAACTCTAGGAAAATCCGCAGAAGGTAACCCCATCCAACTAACCACAAAATAAATCAAAATCGAACCAGTTAACTGTACACTTAACCAAGAAAAAAGATATATTCCGATCACGTATAAAAAAGGTCGATTTTCTAAAACTGTTTTAACTTGTTGAGCAAAACTTAAACTCGCTTCAGTTGTATGTAAAGGGTTATTTTCTAGACGTAAATGAGACTCTAAAGGTGCAAAAATCATCGTTACCCCAAACAGGGTTAATTCTAAGGTAACAATCCCAATGATAAGCATAATTAATCTAGGTTGTTGAGTAATTAAACCAACGGCGATCGCCCCTATTCCCAGTATAATTACACCTATCCCCACTATCTTTTTTTGTTGTTGGTTTAAAATAGGTCTTTTTGCTCTTTCGGGTACTCTTAAACCACACCACAATATAGCTATAATCGAGATTATGCCACAGATTAAGCCCAAGGCTGAATATTGTTGTTGAGGATCATCAGGGTATTGTTGAAAGATTAACCCTGCTAGAATCAGAGAGAATATCCCCCCACCAAGAGAAAAACTCATCCGAAAACTATTAAGACTGGTACGTTCGTTATAATCTCTAGTTAGATCAGGAGTTAATGCGCCATAGGGGAGATTAACTACAGTATAGAAGGTATTAAATAATAAAGCAATAACCACATAGTACCAAAATAACTGCATAATCTTGTCAAAATCAGGTACTATCCAATGGAAAAAAAACATTACCCCAAAAGGAATCGCACCCCCTAATATCCAGGGTAAACGACGTCCCCATCTTGAGGTAGTGCGATCGCTTAAGATACCAATTACAGGATCATTAATAGCATCATAGATTTTCCCAATTGCTAAAATCATCCCCGCTAATCCCGCGGGTATTCCTGCTACATTAGTAAAAAAGAATAACAGAAAAAATATTAATAAATTAGCTGCAATAGCTGGACCAAAATCACCAGCACCAAAGGCTAATTTTGTGGTAAAATATAGCCTTTCTTTAGAGTCATTCATGCAATTAAAGCACCACCACAACTAGATCCACTTCCTGCTGTACAACCATAACAGTATTTAGCGGTTTTGATTTCGTCAATTATATCTAAGTTTCCCGCGGTTAGCAAATCTTTTACTGTTAATTTTTGACCATTTTTACTCACAGCTGGGATATTTTCCATTTGATTAAAATCACAGTCATAAATATTGCCCAAGTAATCTACTGACAACTGATTACGACACATAAGATTACCAACTGTATCCTGGTTATGGTGGGTTTCTAAAAACTGGAGATATTCTTGATAAATTTCTTGTTTTTCTAGTTGTATTTTAACTCTTCCTATTGGTAAATTAGTTATGGTAAATAAGTTATTAAAGCTCAGATTATACTCTTGTTTTAGATAGTTTTGATAATCTTCTTGCAACTTTAATTGATTAGGAGTCAAACTAAAATTATTATCTCTAGGAATTGGGGGATTATAGACTAAATCCAAGATTAAATCTGGTTTGATTCCATAACCTAACTCATTTAAAATAGTTATAGCTTGAATTGATTGTTGATAGACACCTTTACCCCTTTGTTTATCTACATTATCTTCTAAATAACAGGGTAGAGAAGCAATTACTCTTAGTTTATTTGCAGCGAAATAATTAGGTAAATATTCCCATCCCGACTCAAAGAAAATAGTTAAATTAGACCTTACTATTACTTCTTTGTTAGCTTGAACAGCGCTTTCTACTAAGTCATGAAACCCATAGTTGATTTCTGGTGCTCCTCCCGTTAAATCGACAGTTTTAATCTGAGGAAATCTAGTAATTAATTGCTGTAATTCTTGACATATTTCTGGTGATAATTCTTCTGTTCTCAAAGGACTAGATTCTACATGACAATGATTACAAGCAAGGTTACATTTTTTTCCTAAATTGATTTGTAAAGTAGTTATTTTCTTCTTAGTTAAAGGTTGACCTATTTTTTGAACAAAAGGAGTAATATCTGTTGAAAAATTAACCATCATTAAATTTATTTAACCACAACATTGAGACGATTGAACATCAGATACCTTGATGATATTTTGATGATAGGGACTATCGGAATGAGTTAAGGTTTGATAGGTTGCATCAGAAACAGTGATACGTTGTCCTCGTGGTAAAATGTTACCTTGATCATCTTGTACCTGTTGCCACGGTCCAGAATAGATAATAGTATGTTCTTTACTGGAGTTAGTTGCTGTAATTGCTTTAAAAGCACGAATTGTCAGGGATCTAAATTCGATACCTTCGATAACTTGCCAGGGTTCGCTTTGACGTTGTAAAATTTCTAGACCCACAAATCCCGCTGCTTGAAACATTTCTAAAAAAATATCTTCACGAAACGCACCTGCAATACAACCACTCCACAGTTCAGGATCATTGAGAATAGTTGCCGTAGGATCGCGATCGCAGACTATATCAGCAATAACCGCACGTCCACCAGGTTTGAGAATACGAAAAATTTCAGCAAATAACTGCTGTTTATCTTGAGGACGTACCAAATTTAGGACACAATTAGAGACAACCACATTAACGCTAGCTGTAGCAATCAGTGGGTTTTCTTGACGTAAGCGATCGCAAATACTCTCCAATTGGGCTAACTTATCTAGAGAGTCAACAGGGTGATCATTTAACCAATTAGCTACCGCGTTTAAATCTAAACTCAAATCCTGGATTTTACCTTTGACAAACTCGGTATTAGCATATCCTAGCTTATTACTAATCTCAGCTTGGTACTTTCTGGCTAGAGATAACATATCCTCGTTAAAATCCACCCCAATAACTTTACCAGTAGCTCCCACTTTTTGAGCTATGATATAACAGTTTTTACCCGCACCAGATCCTAGATCAACTACTGTTTCACCCGTGTTAACGTAACGAGTCGGATCACCACAACCATAGTCTTTAGCGATAATCTCTTCGGGAATAATGTTAAGATAATCCTGTTGATACTCTGTAGGACAACATAGAGATGGTTGTCTTTCTTGTGCTCCTTGTTGATATCTAGTGAGAACTTCTTGTTCTACGTCGTAGTTAGTTATTGAGTTAATTGATTCCATGGTTATAGTTTGCCAAAAAATAAGCCCTACCTAGATTAGGTGGGCTAAAAACAAATACTTAGATAAGAAAGTTAGGAAATAGTAGCCATTTTCACGTCACTATTAGCGAGTAAATCCTGTAACTCATCAGCGTCAACGGTTTCTTTTTCGATCAGCATTTCAGCTAAGCGATCGAGAATGTGACGGTTGTTAACCAGAACCTCTTTAGCGCGACGATAGGCTTGTTCAACGAGATTACGTACTTCTTCATCAATCGCTGCTGCAGTTTCATCAGAGAAGTCACGGTCTGAGGCTATTTCCCGCCCTAAGAATATATTACCATTTTGACGACCTAAAGCAACAGGTCCAAGACGTTCACTCATACCAAAACGAGTAACCATTTGACGAGCACGGCTAGCTACTTGTTGTAGGTCATTAGATGCCCCAGTGGTGACTTCATCTTCACCGAAAATAATCTCTTCAGCGATACGACCACCTAAAGCTACCGCCATCATATTCTGTAGGTAGGAGCGAGAAAATAGCCCAGATTCGACGCGATCCTCACTAGGAGTGAACCAGGTTAATCCTCCTGCGCGTCCACGGGGAATAATGCTGATTTTCTGTACGGGATCGTAATCGGGCATTAAAGCACCTACTAAAGCGTGACCTGCTTCGTGATAAGCTACTACTGCTTTACGTTTTTCGCTCATAATCCGTTCTTTTTTCTCAGGACCTGCTAAAACGCGATCGATGGCGTCGTTGACTTCGTCCATAGAAATTTCGGTTAAGTTACGACGGGCTGCTAGTATAGCTGCTTCGTTGAGCAGGTTAGAGAGATCAGCTCCTGTAAATCCAGGGGTACGACGAGCGATTTTATCTAAATCTACGTCTTTACCTAGGGTTTTACCGCGAGCGTGAACACGGAGAATTTCTTGACGACCTGCGTAGTCGGGGCGATCTACTACCACTTGACGGTCAAAACGACCGGGTCTGAGTAAAGCTGCATCTAGTACATCAGGACGGTTGGTAGCTGCGATGACGATGATTCCTGTGTTACCTTCAAAACCATCCATCTCTGTGAGTAACTGGTTGAGGGTTTGTTCTCTTTCGTCGTTACCTCCCCCTAATCCTGCTCCACGTTGACGACCTACCGCGTCAATTTCATCAATAAAAACAATACAGGGTGCGTTGGCTTTAGCTTGTTCAAATAAGTCTCTGACTCGGGATGCACCTACACCTACGAACATCTCTACGAATTCTGAACCTGAGATAGAGAAAAAGGGTACTCCAGCTTCTCCTGCTACTGCTCGCGCTAAGAGGGTTTTACCTGTTCCTGGAGGTCCTACTAAGAGTACTCCTTTGGGAATTTTTGCACCTATAGCGGTAAAGCGATCGGCGTTTTTGAGGAAATCTACTACTTCGTTTAGTTCTAATTTGGCTTGTTCGATTCCCGCTACGTCTCCAAAGGTTACCTGTGTTTGAGGTTCCATTTGCACTCTGGCTTTGGATTTACCAAAGTTCATCGCTTGTGATCCTGGTCCATTTTGGGCTCGACGTAAGAGGAAAAATAGACCTACTAGTAACAAAAATGGTAAAAATAGGCTGCTTAATGCTCTTAAAACAAAACTGTCATCTCTTTGGGTATCTACTGAGATATCTACGTTGTTGTTGATTAACAGTTCTAGTAACCCAGGATCGTTGGGTAGATTAACTACTACTTGAGAGCCATCTTGTTCTGTTACTCTGGCTTGAGACCGATCTGGTGTTAGTTGAACTTTTTCAACGCGATTAGCTTGTACCTCTTCAATAAATTGACTATACTTCCAGGTCTCTAGAGCTGGTGGTTGTTGATCCACAAAGATTGTCCCTAGGGCTACTACTACTAGCGCTAATAGTGCGTATAATCCCGCATTGCGCCATCTTTTATTATTTTTGTTCACTCTGTACTCTCCTAGTGAGATGTTGTTTAGCTAGTTTTAACAACTGGATGCTAATTGTTATTTTACTATTATTAACTTATGTTAACCTTTCTCAGGAAATATTGACACCCCCCAATTATTTTGGTTAGTATCGATGACGGTTAGGTAGTGTTTCTCCCTTTCTGTGAATTCTTCTTGACTGGCTAGTTGTTGAGTGAGAAGTTCTGAGGTAGCGTCGGAAATATCTCCTTGACGTTGCTCGATTCTCTCTCTCAAAACTTCCAGTGGTGCTGTACAGTAATAAATCTCTAAGGGTATATTCTCTGTCTTGGCTGCATCCGCTGCGGTTAATCTTCTGTACAAGCGATCGTATTTAGCGTCAAGAATCACCGTAAATCCCTGTTTGGCTAGTTTTATCCCTAATTCTAACAACCTTTGATAAGTTTTGTTACTCATCTCGGCGGTGTATATCTCCTCTCCACCTCTACTGTCTAAAGATATACCCGCTAAGTGTTTACGTACCGCATCGGAACGAATTAAAATGGCTTTAATCAAAGGTGCTATTTTTTGGGCTACGGTAGTTTTTCCTGATCCCGATAATCCTGACATGAGTATGATTTTACCTGGTTGGGGTTGACTATATTGCCACGCTAGTTGATAATATCTTTCTGCTTCTAGTCTCAGACTGTCTCTTTCGGTTGAATCTAGTTGTGGATTGTCTTGAGTTAGAGAGTTTACTTTAGCTCTGACATAAGCTTGACGACTCAGATACAGTGGTAAGATTGCTACTCCTTCCCAATCTCCTGTTTTTTCTAGATAAGTATTTAAAAAGATATTCCCTAAATCAGACGCTTGATTAAAGTCTAAATCCATCATCGTAAAAGCAACGTCATAGATAACATCTACATAACGGAATTCTTCGTTAAATTCAATGCGATCGAATAGTTGGATTTTATCTTGATATAAACAAATATTTTTTAAGTGTAAATCTCCATGACATTCTCTGATTTTTCCTTGTGTTTGTCTTCTTAACAATAAGTCTGTATTGGTCTTAATAAAGTTATCAGTAAATGCTTGAGTTTCTAAGTATTGTTGTTCAGTTTGAATTGAACCTACATATTTAGCTGTATGCTGATAATTTTCCAAAATTGCTTTAGCGATATTTTCGGGAGTACCAAAACTAGTTATATATTCATTAGTTGGAGTATTTTGATGGAATGTTGCTAAGACTTCTCCTAATTCTTGACAATGTTTGGGTAATAAAGTTTGATTTTTAACTAAGTTAATTAACAAGTTTTCTTGAGGAAATTGTCTCATTTTTAAGACGTATTCTTGAACTTCTCCTACTCCAGTTAAGATGGATTGATAATTAATAGGTAAAACCTCTAGATAAATATCGGGTGCTAGGGGTTGATTTAATCTTAATTCTTCTTGAGTAAAATGATGACGTTTAGCAGGAGTAGAAAAGTCCAGAAAACCAAAATCAACAGGTTTTTTCAGTTTATACACATAATCACCAGTTAGGAAAATGTAAGAAATATGAGTTTGAATTAATTCTATGGGAGATTGAACAGGATGTGGATAAAAATCATCCCGTAACATATTCTGAACTAGTAAAGAAAAATTGGTAGAATTCATATTGTTTTTACTAATCTATATCTAAAGGATCAATACTAATAGAGAGATTAACCGAAGTAGGACAAATTTGTTTTAACTGGGCAAAATCAATCAATTGTTCTCGTTGTGGATTAGGAAACTTTAGTAAAATTTGCCAACGATAATTACGCGCTACCCGCATAATATTAGCTGGTGCAGGTCCGAGAATCTCTACTTCTGGGGGTAAAATTTCTCGACAAGTATCACTCATTAATTGTGCTGTTTGTTGGACTTCTATTTGATTGATTCCTGTCAAACGCAACAAGATTAAACTACCATAAGGAGGGTATAATAATTGGGCGCGCTGTTGTAATTCTGTCTCGATAAATTCACCATAGTTATGAGTTTCTACCGCGGTTAAAACGGGATGTTCTGGGGAATAGGTTTGTATAATCACCTTTCCTGGTTCTGTACCACGTCCCGCGCGTCCTGCTACTTGAGTTAAGATTTGAAAAGCTTGTTCTGCAGTACGATAATTAGAACGGTGTAATAAACCATCGGCTGCTACTACTCCTACTAGGGTTACTTGGGCGATATCTATGCCCTTGGTTAACATTTGAGTACCTATTAAAACATCCGCTTCTCCTTGGGCGAAACGTTCGAGTAATTCACGGTGTGCACCTTTAGTACGAGTGGTATCACTATCAAAGCGAATTAGTCTTAAATCAGGTAAGAGACGGTTTAATTCTAAATAGACTTTTTGTGTTCCACTGCCAAAGAATTTGAGATAGGGTGAACCACATTCAGGACAATTAGAGGGGTGTAAACTGGTATGGTTGCAATAGTGACAACGCAATAATTGAGTACCTCCCTCTTGGGTATAGTGATAAGAGAGAGAAACGTCACAATGGGGACATTCAATCACATAACCACAAGAACGACAAGATACAAATGTACTATGACCACGACGGGGAATAAACAGAATGGCTTGTTGTTGTTTTGCTCGCAATTCTGCTAAAGCGTTAGTTAAAGCAGTACTGAAGATGGAACGATTACCCCTTTGTAGTTCTTGTCGCATATCGACTATTGCCACCGAAGGTAACTGACTATCCCTGATTCTCTCAGGTAACTCTAGATAACGATAATTGGGGTTTAAAGGCTGTTGTTTAAATAAATACCAAGTCTCACTAGCAGGAGTCGCAGAGCCTAAAATGAGAGGACATTGGGCTAATTGTGCGCGCCATTGGGCGACTAAACGTGCGTGATAAGTAGGCGATCGCTGACTCTCTTTAAAGCTAGAATCGTGTTCTTCATCTAAAACGAGCAACCCTAAATTGACTAAAGGTAAAAATACCGCTGAACGAGTACCAATGATTACTTGGGGTTCTCCTCTGAGTAGTTGTCTCCAGGTGTCGTAACGCTCTCCATCAGCTAAAGCACTATGATATACATAGACTTTATCCCCAAAACGCGCCCGAAAGCGATCGGTTAGTTGGGGAGTTAAACCAATTTCGGGAACTAAGACTAAGGCTGATTTTCCCTGCTCTAAAAGAGGGGCGATCGCCTGTAGATAGACTTCTGTTTTACCAGATCCTGTGACTCCATGTAATAATACCTCTGCGTATCCCTCTAGGTTATTAATTACTGCTAAAGCTTGTTGTTGAGCTTGATTGAGTTGTTTTACCCTATCTGCAGTGATTTTACCCTCTACTAATAAACGCAAAGTCTCTCTTTTTTCGATCACAACACAGCCTTTTTCGGCTAACCTTTCAATCGTTGCAGTAGTGGTTTGGGCTATTTGTACCAATTCATTGAGCCATAATTCACCCCCCTTGAGATTTAGTACTTCTAAGACTTCTTTCTGTCTTTCGGTTAAATCACTAGGAGGAGTATCTACTACCTTAGTGACTGCTTTTTGCCATTTCGGGGTGATGGGTTTAGGAGGCTCAAGATAACTACTAATCCATCCTTTTTTGCTTAATTCCCTTAATCCTCTTTCTGCTCCCCTAATTTGACGTTGTAGATATCTAACGCTATAGTCTCCTGCTTCTTGTTGCTGTAAGAGGTTTAAAATAGCGATCGCCACTGGACTACAAAAAGCCTCAGCCCCAGGAGGAATGAATTCAGCGTTGAGACGTACACGACGCTGCGATCGCTCCAATAATCCTGGTGGTAAGGCTAAACGCAACACTTTGGCTAATTCTACCCCATAATATTGCGCTACTTTTTCCATTAATTGCCAATAACCCCTAGGAAATAATCCTCTAGCGGTGACCGCGGTTATTGCTTTAATCTGTTGGGGATGTAATCCTTCAGGAAGAGATTCTCGGTAACGAATCACAATCCCTCCCACTAATCTAGCTCCAAAAGGAATGGTTACTACATCTCCTAACTCAATTGTTTGGTTTTCTGGTGCGCGATAAGTAAATAAACCCCCAACCTCGGGACAATCTACTAATACTTCTAACCAAACCGTAGGATTACAAGTAATGTCATAGGATGATGATGGTTCAGCAACTGTATTAATAGTCATTTTGTGATTAGGTAAACAAATAATATTTTTTTTTCTGGTAATCTGATCAAAAACCAACTCATTTTTTCTGAATTTAACCTTTTTTCCTAAACAGAAAAAATGAAAATTTCCTTAAGAATTTTAGATGATCTTAAATTATATGCACAGTGAATCTTTAGTTGAAATTCCCTTCTCTCAATTAGAAAACGAGATAGAAACAGAAAAAACCAAGTCTTCTGCTAAGGTTAAGTTAGACGACACTATCGGTACTTTTTTCCAGGAAATGTCTCGTTATCCTTTATTAAAGAGTGATGAAGAACTGATCCTAGCACATCAAATTAAGTTTTTAGTACAAGTAGAAGAAAAGAGTCGGGAATTAGAAAAACAACTAAAACACACTCCAACTAAAGCAGAATTAGTGACGGCTTTAGGATTAAATGGTATCACACAATTAGATAAATTAATGTATCAAGGTCGCGTCGCTAAACGTAAAATGATTCGTTCTAATTTACGCTTAGTGGTGTCCATTGCTAAACGTTATCTTAATCGTGGTGTACCTTTTTTAGATTTGATTCAAGAAGGTGCAATGGGGTTAAATCGCGCTACCGAAAAATTTGACCCCAATAAAGGTTATAAATTCTCTACCTACGCTTATTGGTGGATACGTCAAGGGATTACTAGGGCGATCGCCAATGACGCGCGGACGATTCGTCTTCCTATTCACGTAGTCGAAAAATTAAATAGACTCAAAAAAGCGCAACGCGTTCTCAAACAAACACTACATCGTACCCCTACTGAACAAGAAGTAGCCACAGAAATGGGTATTTCTCTTGATCAGTTGCGTTATTTATTAGAATTAAAGCGTCAATCCCTCTCCCTTAATCATCGTATCGGTAAAGCTGAAGATACCGAGTTAGTAGATTTAGTCCAAGATACAGACTTACAATTACCCGAAGAAAAAATCAATGAGAATATGTTACGTCAAGAAATCGCTGAAGTCTTAACAGAAGTTTTGACAGAAAGGGAAAGAGACGTAATTAATTTACGCTATGGACTTACCACTAATCAAGCCTATACTTTGGAAGAAGTTGGCGGAATCTTTAATCTCTCTCGTGAGAGAGTCCGTCAAATCCAAACTAAAGCCATGCGCAAACTACGACGTCCTCAAGTAGCGCGTCGTCTCAAAGGTTGGTTAGACTAAGACTATATATGGACCTTACCTAATCAGGTAAGGTTTTAAATATTTTAAATCTTTAGTCTTGGGGTGGAGTTAGAAAAGACTCGATTTCCCCTAAGCTAAGGTTTAATGTACTGGCTATTTGTTCAAGACTTAAACCTAAAGCCTGTAAACGTGGTATCGCTTCTTTAATCCTTTCTTCGGCTTGTTGACGAGCTATTCTCTCCTGTTGAGATTCTAATTCGGCTTGTTGACGAGCTATTCTCTCCTGTTGGGATTCTAACTCGGCTTGTTGACGAGCTAACTCTATTTCTTGATAACTCCTGAGATATTCTCCTGTGCTTGAATCAAAAAAGCGCAGTTTTCCCTTTCTTAAATGTAATTCCAATCCCAATACCTCTGAGACTATTTTATAATCTCTCTCGTCTATTTTAGTGGCTATCTTGCTCTTATATTTTCCCTCACTCAGAGTAGCTCCTTTTAATTGAGGGTTGAGATAGTCTCCTGTGGGGTCATACTGGAAATATTCCCTTACTCCTAAACGCGCGTATTTGATGGGTTTATCTTCTTCATCTTGAATTTGGGTAGTTTTAGAAGTTATTTCCAGAATAAATTGGGGTATTTGGTTATTCTCTTCCCAGGTTTTGTAACTCATTCTCAGTTTTTTTTCCACCCCGAAAATCACAAAAACATCTGGTGCAATCACCGCCGATGGTGTACCCTGTTGATAGTAGATAAACAGATTACCTGAGACATAAACGTTTTCTCTGTCTTGAAAATAAAGCTGTAAAGCCTCCACACTATAGGTAAGATAATCTCTAGCGCTATCACTTTCCGCCATGGGTGCACCATCACTATCAGGGTAAACTATAGCTGTTTTTAAAGGGGTTGAAGACATAATTAAACCCTATTCTTATTCTTAGCTACATTATACAACTATCACTATTTACTCTTGGGGTGGAGTTAAAAAAGACTCGATTTCCCCTAGAGTAAGGTTTAATGTACTGGCTATTTGTTCAAGACTCAAACCTAAAGCCTGTAAACGTGGTATCGCTTCTCTAATCCTTTCTTCGACTTGTTGACTGGCTAACTCAGCTTGTTTAAGTCAAGGTTAGAAAATTTTTTTTCAGAGGGGTTAGAGCGGAAATCTCAAAACCTTGATCTTTATCCCACTAGAAAACGCTAAAACGCTATAGTATCGAAAGGATAATCAAGCAAAGAAATACTATATGATGATTATGGAAGGAGCTTTTCAAAGTAGGGTGGGTTAAGCTAGCTGTAACCCACCCGAAAGAGAATGGAGAATTGAGAATTATTTGAAAATCCCCTCACTAAAGAATGATAAATCTCAATATTTAGTTAGCCTAAAAAATTTCTCTCTTTAAAGCTTGCATTTTTTAACCTTAAGCATATATAATGGATATTTGTGACCAAAGTTGGCTAACAACCTCAATGGTCAATTAATTTGGTGCGAGTCTCCGAGAGATACTGAAATAAATCTATTTTAAGTCTTAGCGGAATAAACGACTCCTGGATCAAACAAGGTTTGTCTAAACTTTGTCATCCTGTCTTTATAGTAACCAAAACCGTTGTGTAGCAAATAGAAGGATAAACTCGTGTCTATTGGCATCCTAGGCACTAAGCTTGGCATGACTCAAATCTTTGATCAAGAAACAGGGATAGCTATTCCTGTAACGATTGTTCAAGCCGGGCCATGCACCGTAACCCAAATCAAAACCAAAGCCAGCGATGGCTACGATTCGATTCAAATTGGCTATAAAGAAGTCAAAGAGAAAGCCCTAACCAAACCAGAGTTAGGACACCTAGCTAAATCAGAAGCAGTTCCCTTAAGACACCTGAAAGAATATAGAGTGTCCAATACCTCAGACTACCAACTCGGACAACCCCTAAAAGCTGACATATTCCAAGTAGGAGATATTGTTGACGTAGCGGGTAATAGTATAGGTAGAGGTTTTGCGGGATATCAGAAACGTCACAACTTTAAACGTGGCTCAATGACTCACGGGTCAAAAAACCATCGCCTACCCGGTTCTACCGGAGCAGGTACAACCCCTGGTAGGGTTTATCCAGGTAAAAGAATGGCAGGACGCTACGGAGGAAAACAAGTAACCATCCGCAAACTAGAGATAGTGATTGTTGATCCCGAGAAAAACGTTCTCGCTATCAAAGGAGCAATCCCAGGAAAACCAGGAAATCTACTCAGTATCACCCCTGCCAAAAAAGTAGGTAAATAGTCAACATGATTAACTGTGTCGTCAAAAACTGGCAAGGAGAAAACGTAGGGGAACAAACCCTAGAGTTAAAAGTAGCTAAAGCCGAAAACGCTTCTCACGTAGTCCATCGTGCTTTAGTTAGACAACTTGCCCATGCCCGTCAAGGAACAGCATCCACCAAAACCAGATCAGAAGTAAGAGGTGGAGGACGTAAACCTTGGCGTCAAAAAGGAACAGGACGCGCTCGCGCCGGTTCGATCCGCTCACCCCTATGGCGTGGAGGTGGTGTAATCTTTGGACCAAAACCAAGAGATTACGATCTGAAAATGAATCGCAAAGAACGTAGGCTCGCTCTGAGAACAGCGTTCGATAGTCGTAACGAAGACATCATTCTCGTAGAAGATTTTAGCCAACAAATCTCACAACCAAAAACCAAAGAATTAGTCGCCGCTTTAAAACGTTGGGGTATTGACCAAGAAAAGAAAGTACTGATGATCCTACCAGAAATCAGCGATAACGTCGCTCTCTCAGGTAGAAATATCAGTTACCTCAAAATCATCAAAACCAGCAACTTGAATATTCAAGACTTGTTAACAGCACATAAGATCGTGGCTACACCAGAAGCTCTCAATCACATTCAGGAGCTATACCAATGATTAAAAGTGAAGTTCGGGATTTACCCGATTTAATTGTTAGACCCATTGTGACGGAAAAAGCGATCCGACTGCTAGAACAAAATAAATACGTCTTTGACGTAGTCATTAAAGCAACTAAACCTGAGATTAAAGCAGCTATAGAAGCTTTGTTCGATGTGGAAATAACCAAAATTAACACCCATCGTCCACCGCGGAAAAAACGTCGCGTTGGTAGATTTATGGGATATAAACCACATTACAAGCGAGCTATAGTCACACTCAAAGAAGGGGATACCATTCCTCTATTCCCAGACGTTTAAACTTGAGAGAAACATAAATCATGGGTATTCGTTCCTATAGACCATACACTCCGGGAAGACGTCAGGCGATCTCCTCTGATTTCTCGGAAATTACCAAAACAAAACCCGAAAAATCCCTTACTAAGCACAAACACAATAAAAAAGGGCGTAATAATCGCGGTGTGATTACATCTCGTCATCGTGGCGGAGGCCATAAACGTTTATATCGTGTTATTGACTTTCGTCGTGATAAAAGAGACATTCCCGCTAAAGTAGCAGCCATAGAATACGACCCCAATCGTAACGCTCGTATCGCTTTGTTATTCTATAAAGACGGCGAGAAACGTTATATCATCGCTCCTCTTGGCTTAAACGTAGGACAAGAAGTAATTTCAGGTGCTGATGTTCCCTTCGAGATTGGTAACGCTCTACCCCTAGAGAAAATACCCCTAGGTACAGAAATACACAATATCGAGCTAATCCCAGGGCGTGGAGGACAAATCGTACGTGCAGCTGGAGCATCAGCTCAATTAGTGGCCAAAGAAGGGGATTATGTCACCCTGAAACTGCCATCTAAAGAAGTAAGGATGGTCAGAAAAGAATGTTACGCCACCATTGGTAGAGTAGGTAACATTGAAGTAAGAAACCTCAAACTAGGTAAAGCAGGAAAAACCAGACACCTAGGACGTCGTCCTCATGTACGCGGTAGCGCTATGAATCCAGTAGATCACCCTCATGGTGGTGGAGAAGGTAAAGCACCTATCGGTAGAAGTGGACCTGTTTCACCTTGGGGTAAACCTGCTTTAGGTAAGAAAACTCGTAAGAAGAAAAAACCAAGTAGCTCCCTGATCGTGCGTCGTCGCAATCCAGGTAAAGGTTAACTAAAGGAGTAAAAACATATGGGTCGTTCCCTCAAAAAAGGTCCTTACATCGACCATAAGTTAATGGTCAAAGTTGAAAAACTCAACGAAAAAAACAAAAAAGAAGTTATTAAAACTTGGGCAAGAGCCTGTACAATCATCCCTGATATGATAGGTCATACTATTGCAGTACACGATGGACGTAAACACGTACCCGTATATGTGTCAGAACAAATGGTAGGACATAAATTGGGAGAATTTGCCCCAACACGTAGCTTCAGAAGTCATGCCAAAAGCGATAAAAAAGCAGGTCGAAGATAAATAAATCATGACTAAAGCACAACTAGGAATAGAAACCAAAGCGATCGCCCGCTTCGTGAGAATGTCACCTCATAAAGTAAGGCGAGTCTTAGACCAAATTCGAGGACGTAGTTACGCAGAAGCTCTAATTATCCTCGAATTCATGCCCTATAAAGCTTGCGAACCAATTCGTAAAGTGCTGCGCTCAGCAGCTGCTAACGCAGAAAATAACAACGGCTTAGAACCATCAACCCTAATCGTATCCCAAGCATACGCCGACGGAGGACCAAGCTTAAAACGCTTCCGCCCTCGCGCCCAAGGAAGAGCCTACCAAATTCGTAAGCCAACTTGTCATATAACCGTCGCTGTTGCTCCTGTACTAACAGAAGCATAGCCTATTCTAGACAGAGGAAATATTTGTGGGACAAAAAATACATCCAATAGGTTTTCGTCTTGGCTATACCAAGGAACATCAATCCCGATGGTACGCCAATGCAAAACAATATCCAGAACTTCTAGAAGAAGATAGAGATATCAGGGAATTTATTTATCAAAAATTTAAAAAATCAGGTAATTATCCCGGCATTTCTTTAATTAAGATCGAACGCAAAGCCGATCAAATCGACCTAGAAATACATACAGCTCGCCCAGGTGTAGTTGTAGGTAAAGGAGGCTCAGGAATCGAAGAATTAAGAACCTCCCTCCAAGCCAAATTAGGTAATCAACGCCAAATTCGCATTAACGTCATCGAAGTCACCAAAGTTGACGCAGACGCCGTTTTAATCGCCGAAGAAATCGCTAGACAACTAGAGCGTCGTGTCTCCTTCCGTAGAGTGGTACGCCAAGCGATTCAAAGAGCCCAAAAAGCCGAAGTCAAAGGCATCAAAGTCTCCATCAGCGGTCGTCTCAATGGCGCAGAAATCGCCCGTACCGAATGGGTTAGAGAAGGCAGAGTGCCCCTTCATACCCTTAGAGCTGATATCGACTACGCCTATCGTACCGCATCCACCATCTACGGCATCCTAGGTATTAAAGTCTGGATCTTCAAAGGAGAAATTATTCCAGGACAAGAGGAGTTTTTAAACGCCATTAATACCGCACAACCCAAACGAAAAAAACGCCGTCAGCAGTTTGAAGATCGTTCTCAAGACAATCAAGAATAACTATTATGTTAAGCCCAAGAAGAACAAAATACCGCAAACAGCAACGCGGACGCATGAAAGGTTTGGCTTACAGAGGAAGCACAATTAACTTCGGAGAGTTCGCCCTCCAAGCAATCGAACCCTGTTGGATTACCTCTCGTCAAATCGAGGCAGCACGTCGTGCTATGACTCGCTACATTAGAAGAGGTGGTAAAATCTGGATTCGGATTTTCCCAGATAAACCAGTCACCATGCGAGCAGCAGAAACTCGTATGGGTTCAGGGAAAGGCTCACCAGAATACTGGGTAGCAGTAGTTAAACCAGGTCGGATACTCTTTGAAATAGGTGGAGTATCTGAACCCGTCGCCGCCGAAGCTATGCGTCTAGCAGCCCAAAAACTCCCCATCAAAGTTAAATTTATCTCTCGTGAACAGGAGGAAGGCTAAATCATGGCACTATCAAAAATAGCCGACGTCAGGAAAATGTCAGATGCAGAAGTAGCCGAAGCTATAGTTCAAGTTAAACGAGAATTATTTAATCTGCGTCTAGAACAAGCAACAGGACGTTTAGAAAAAACCCACCTGTTTAAACATAAGCGTCACTATCTCGGTCAACTATTGACTATAGAAAGAGAACGCCAACTTAATATCAATACCTCTGTAGCAGAACAATAAACTCCTATGGCAGTCAAAGAAAGAGTAGGTACAGTAGTTAGCAACAAAATGGATAAAACCGTAGTCGTTGCCGTAGAAAACCGCTCACCCCATCCTAAATACGGGAAAACAATCGTTAAAACCCGTCGTTTCAAAGCCCACGACGAAGAAAATCGCTGTCAAGAAGGCGATCGCGTGCGCATACTCGAAACACGCCCCCTCAGTAAAACCAAACGTTGGATAGTTAGTGAAATTATCAACAACCCAAGCAGTTAACTACCATGATTCAACAACAATCCTATCTCAATGTAGCCGATAACAGTGGCGCTCGTAAACTCATGTGTCTGAGGGTACTAAGTACAGGTAACACCACCTATGGTGGTATCGGTGATGTAATTATCGCCGTTGTCAAAGACGCCCTCCCCAACATGGCAGTTAAAAAATCCGACGTAGTTAGAGCCGTAATCGTACGTACCAAACAATCCCTACGCAGGGACAGTGGTATGAGTATTCGCTTTGACGATAACGCAGCAGTAATTATCAACGCCGACGGGAACCCCCGTGGTACTCGCGTTTTTGGACCTGTAGCCAGAGAACTACGGGATAAAAACTTTACCAAAATCATCTCTCTCGCTCCAGAGGTGCTCTAATGCCCAAAAAAACACAACCAAGATTCCAAAAAATGCACGTCAAAAAAGGCGATACAGTACAGGTAATCTCAGGGAAAGATAAAGGCAAAGTAGGCGAAATAGTCCAAGCCTTCCCCCAAACTAGTACCGTAATCGTTAAAGGGGTTAACATCAGAACAAAACACGTTAAACCTAGACAAGAAGGAGAATCAGGACAAATTACCACCTATGAAGCCCCAATTCATAGCTGTAAGGTAATGCTCTACTCCCAAAAAGAAAAAGTAGCTAGCCGTATCTCCTATACCTTCACCGAAGACGGACGTAAAGTCCGTAAACTCAAAAAAACAGGCGAAATCATCGACTAAAACCCCTATTCCTGACCAAGCCCAGGGAAATAATAACTATGACAACACAATTAAAGGAACAATATAACACCATTATTGTCCCCAAACTCAAAGAACAATTTGGTTACACCAATATCCACCAAATCCCCAAAGTCAGCAAGGTAACCGTTAATAGAGGTCTCGGCGAAGCATCCCAAAACTCTAAAGCCCTAGAATCCTCCCTCAAAGAATTAGCCGTAATCACAGGACAAAAACCCGTAGTGACAAGAGCTAAAAAAGCGATCGCCGGCTTCAAAATCCGTCAAGGAATGCCCGTAGGAGTCATGGTCACCCTCAGATCTGATAAAATGTACTCCTTCCTAGAACGTCTAATTAACCTAGCCTTACCACGTATTCGCGACTTTCGCGGTATCAGCCCCAAAAGCTTTGACGGACACGGTAACTATAGCCTAGGCGTCAAAGAACAACTCATCTTCCCCGAAATTGACTACGACAGCATTGACCAAATTCGGGGTATGGATATCTCCATCATTACCACAGCCAACACCGACGAAGAAGGTCGCGCCCTCCTCGCAGCCATGGGAATGCCCTTCCGTAATAACTAAAAGCTCGTTCCAGGAGAGAAACAACGCAATAATGGCAACCAACGACACTATCTCGGATATGTTAACCCGTATTCGTAATGCTACCTTAGTCAAACAATCAACCACCTGCGTACCTACGACCAGAATGACTCGTAGTATCGCTCAAGTACTCAAAGAAGAAGGTTTCATTAACGACTACGAAGAAGCAGGAGAAGGCATCAAAAAACACCTAGTCATCTCCCTCCGCTACATCAAAAAAACAGGTAAACCCACCATCAGAAAAATTAAGCGCGTCAGTAAACCCGGACTACGAGTTTATAGCAACCGCAAAGAAATGCCTAGAGTTCTTGGCGGCATCGGTATCGCCATTATCTCCACTTCTAACGGCATCATGACAGACAGAGAAGCACGACGTCAAGGTATTGGCGGTGAAGTGCTCTGTTATGTTTGGTAAACCAAGACATCATCGGAGTAAAATCTTATGTCCCGTATCGGTAAACGTCCCATCCCTCTACCTAACAAGGTAACAGTGGCAATTAACGGACAACATATCAGCGTCAAAGGAGCAAAAGGCTCTCTAGAAAGAGTCATACCCTCAGGTGTTAAAGTCGAACAACAAGAAGATAATACCCTTAAAGTCACTCCCGAAAACGATTCCCGCACCTCTCGCGAACGTCACGGCTTAGTACGTACCCTTGTGGCTAACATGGTAGAAGGCGTATCTACTGGCTTTCAAAAACGTTTACAAATTCAAGGGGTAGGTTATCGTGCTCAATCTCAAGGCAGTCAACTAACCCTTAACGTTGGCTACAGCAAACCAGTAGAAATGACCATGCCCGAAGGCATTAAAGTAGCCGTAGAAGAAAAAAATACAGAAATAGTCATTGACGGCATCGACAAAGAATTAGTAGGCAACGTAGCCGCTAAAATCCGCGCCGTACGTCCACCTGAAGTATATAAAGGTAAAGGTATTCGCTACAAAGGTGAATTTGTCAGACGTAAAGCAGGTAAAACTGGTAAGAAATAACTATGAAACTATCTCGCAAACAACAAACTCATCGTCGTCATCGACGTATCCGCAAAAAAGTACAAGGAACTTCGGACTGCCCTCGTCTAGCTGTTTTTCGTTCCAACCTCCATATCTACGCTCAGCTGATCGACGATGTAGATCAACATACTCTAGTGGCAGCATCCACCCTAGAATCCCCCATCAAAGAGCAATTTTCCTACGGTAGCAATTGCGAAGCCTCCGCGGCAGTAGGTAAGTTAATCGCTGAAAAAGCTCTAGCTAAAGGTATTGAACAGGTCGTTTTTGACCGCGGTGGTAATCTCTATCATGGTCGCGTGCGTGCACTAGCTGAAGCTGCCCGCGAAGCAGGTTTACAATTCTAAATAGGAAGATTTAATATGCCCAAGGGTCGCAGTAAAACAGGTAAAAAAGAAAAAGAAGTCACTCTACAAGAACGCGTTATTCAAATTCGCCGCGTCAGTAAAGTGGTTAAAGGTGGTAAAAAATTAAGCTTCCGCGCCGTTGTCGTGGTTGGTAACGAAAAAGGTCAAGTAGGCGTCGGTGTCGGTAAGGCTAGCGATGTCATCGGCGCAGTTCGTAAAGGCGTTGCTGATGGTCGTAAACAGTTAATCGAAGTACCCTTGACTAAAAATGACTCCATTACCCACATTTCTCAAGGGATATCAGGTGGAGCTAAAGTACTTATCCGCCCTGCAGCTCCAGGGACTGGGGTAATCGCAGGTGGCGCAGTCAGAACAGTCCTAGAATTGGCAGGTGTTAAAAATATCCTCGCTAAACAACTAGGCTCTAATAACCCACTTAATAACGCTAGAGCAGCGATCGACGCTCTCGAACAAATTCGTACTTTTGGTGAAGTGGCTCAAGAAAGAGGCATTCCTATCCAACAAATCTACTCATAGGAGAATAACAAGATCATGCGCTTATCCGATTTAGCTCCTAAAAAAGGCTCGAAAAAACGCCCTCGTCGTCTAGGTAGAGGTATTGCCGCAGGACAAGGTGCTAGTTGTGGCTTCGGTATGCGAGGACAAAAATCCCGCTCAGGCTCGGGCACTAGACCAGGCTTTGAAGGTGGACAAACCCCCCTCTATCGCCGTATTCCTAAACTAAAACATTTCCCCATTATTAACCCTCGCAACTATACCATTATTAATGTGGGTAAATTAGCCGAGTTGCCCCCTAATACCCTGGTTAACCTCGACTTCCTCCTCTGTGAAGGTATCTTGACCGCTAAAAACGGCCCTCTTAAAGTACTTGGGGATGGAGAGTTAAATATACCTCTACAGGTTCAAGCTGTAGCTTTTACCGCTAAAGCTCAAGAGAAAATAACCGCAGCAGGCGGTAGTTGCGAAGTTATCTCCCGTTCTCAAGCTACAATTAAATCAGAATCTGTACAGGAAACTGCTGATGGTCGTTAGTCGAGATAAAAATCCTACCGCTCAAGAAACTTTTATGCAAATGGCTCAAGCCGCAGGCTTGCGTGGCCGTTTGCTGATTACAATTGGTTTACTTATTTTAGTCCGCTTCGGCATCTTTATTCCTATACCAGGAATCGATCGCGTTAAATTCGCTGATGCTGTTGAAAATGTACCAGGTTTGGGCTTCTTGGATATCTTTACCGGTGGTGGTCTCTCTGCTTTAGGTATTTTTGCTCTGGGTATTCTTCCCTATATCAATGCCTCCATTATTATTCAATTACTCACCGGTGCTATTAAACCTCTCGAAGATCTCCAAAAAAACGAGGGAGAAGTAGGCAGACGGAAAATAGCTCAAATTACTCGTTATGTTGCTCTATTTTGGTGCATAGCTCAAACTACGGCTCTAACCGTCAGTCTCCTTAACCCCTATGCCCTTAATCCTGGTCCATGGTTTATCATCGAAACAGTGATCGCCCTAACCGCAGGCTCGATGTTTGTTATGTGGATCTCAGAAGTGATTACTGAAAGAGGTATCGGTAATGGCGCTTCTCTACTAATTTTTGTCAACATCGTCGCTATTTTACCTACTACTCTAGGACAAACTATCCAATTTGCCCAAAAAGGTGGTCAGGAAACTATCGCTCAAGTGGTACTTCTCCTCCTCGTCTTTTTGGTGATGATTGTCGGTATCGTCTTTATTCAAGAAGGTACTCGTCGTATTCCGATTATTTCGGCTAAACGACAGGTAGGTAAAAGGTTATACAGGGAAAGAACTAGTTATCTTCCTTTGCGTCTGAATCAAAGCGGTGTAATGCCGATTATTTTTGCCTCGGCTTTGTTGATTTTACCTAGCTTTTTGGCAGGTTTTGCCCCAACAGAAGGTCCTGGTGCTCAAATATTCCAACAATTCCTCAATTTTATGCGACCTGGTAGCATAACAGCAACTGTAGTCTATTTAGCTTTGATTATCTTCTTTAGCTATTTTTACACCTCCTTGATTACTAATCCCGCTGATATCTCCCAAAATCTTAAAAAAATGGGAAGTAGTATTCCAGGGATACGCCCAGGAAAAGCCACTACCGCTTATATCGAAGGTATAGTTAATCGCTTGACTCTCTTAGGTGCTCTCTTTTTGGGTATCGTTGCTACTGTACCTACTTTGGTAGAAAATCTCACAGGAGTTACTACTTTTCGAGGATTTGGTGCTACATCTCTACTCATTCTAGTTGGTGTGGCAATCGATACCGCTAAACAAATCCAAACTTACGTGATTTCTCAACGTTATGAGGGTATGGTCAAAGACTAAATGTTCATTCAGGAAAAAATAATAATAATTAATGACTAATTCGGGATTAATTTTTTTAGGACCACCAGGAGCAGGTAAAGGAACTCAAGCCGCTATTATAGCAGAAAAGTTCCAGATACCTCATATATCCACTGGGGAAATGTTAAGACAGGCGATCGCCTCGGGAACTAGTTTAGGTCAAAAAGCTCAAAGTTATGTAGATAAGGGAGAATTGGTCCCCGATGAATTACTACTAGACTTAATCCGCGATCGCCTCTCACAAGATGACGCTCAACAAGGTTGGATTTTAGATGGTTTTCCTCGTAATCTCCCTCAAGCTGAGTTTTTAGACCGATTATTAAAGGAAATATCCCAAACTTGTGATTGTGTCCTCAATCTTCAAGTTAGTGACGAATTCTTAGTAAGCCGTCTTCTGTCTAGAGGTAGAAAAGATGATAACGAAGAAATCATCAGACGTCGTTTAAAGGTTTATCAAGAACAAACAGCTCCAGTCATCGGTTATTATCAAGCTAAAGGCAATCTTTACAGCGTAGATGGTAGTCCAAGCTTAGCAGAAGTTACAACTTCCCTAGCACAAGTAATTGAACCTTTTTTTGTATCCCATAATTAACCACAATCACATTCTACCTCAACTATAATAGGACGGGAAGACCTTCCGTCCTTAAACCTTTAGAAAATCTTAATCAATCATTATGGCTAAAAAAGACCTCATCGAAATGGAAGGGACAGTAACCGAATCCCTACCTAACGCAATGTTTCGCGTAGATTTAGACAACGGTTTTAACGTACTCGCTCATATCGCAGGCAAAATTAGGCGTAACTATATCAAAATTTTACCAGGAGATAGAGTCAAAGTAGAATTAACTCCCTATGATTTAACCAAAGGGAGAATTACTTATCGTTTAAGACAAAAATAAGTTATAATAATAATTTGACTAAAACCTAAAAAAACGCTATAATAAATAGCTTGCAGAGTAGCCAAAAAAGGCATGAAAGTAAGACCATCAGTAAAAAAAATGTGTGAGAAGTGCCGTGTCATCAAAAGACACGGTAAAGTTATGGTGATTTGTACCAATCCGAAGCACAAACAGCGACAAGGATAAAAAGTCACTAGGAGTAAACAAGTTAGAGAGAAACAGGGAGAAAAAGAGTGGCAAGAATTGCAGGTATAGACCTACCGCGAGATAAGCGCGTAGAGATTGGCCTGACATATATCTATGGTATAGGGTTGTCCAGAGCACAAGAAATCCTAGCAGCAACTGGAGTCAACCCAGACACCAGAGTTAGAGATTTAGCAGACGAAGACGTAACCGCATTACGAGCCTATATAGAAGCTAACTATCAAATAGAAGGTGACCTGAGACGTTGGGAAGCAATGAATATCAAACGTCTAGGGGATATAGGCACATATAGAGGCAGACGTCATCGTCAAGGGTTACCAGTGCGAGGACAGAGAACACGTACCAACGCCAGAACCAGAAGAGGCAGACGCCTAACCGTAGCAGGTAAGAAAAAAGCCCCAGGTAAGAAATAACCCAAAATCAACTATTAGGCAATTTTCGGGAGATTTAAACAAGAAAAAATGGCTCGACCAAGTAAAAAAACTGGAAGCAAAAAAACCAAAAAGAATATACCTAATGGTGTAGCTCATATCCAGTCAACATTTAATAATACAATCGTCAGTATCTCTGACGCCAACGGAGAAGTAATCTCTTGGGCATCAGCAGGATCTAGCGGCTTCAAAGGAGCAAAAAAAGGGACACCCTTTGCAGCTCAAACAGCAGCAGATAATGCCGCCAAAAGAGCGATGGAACAGGGAATGCGTCAAATAGAAGTAATGGTCAGTGGACCAGGAGCAGGTAGAGAAACAGCCATTAGGGCTTTACAAGGATCAGGGCTAGAAATAACCCTGATTAGAGACGTAACCCCAATACCCCATAATGGCTGTCGTCCACCCAAAAGACGAAGAGTCTAAAAATCACAAAGCGAGAGTATCACTTGATACTCTTGCCCTAGGGTGAAATCAATATTGAAAATAACAGGGAAACACCTAGTTTACCAGCTTCTGTCTATCTTAATTCTTTAGTTTAAACCCTCAAGGAAGGTTATTCTATGACGCAGTTTCAGATTGAATGTGTAGAATCAAAAACTCTGAAAAACCAAAACCAGTATAGCAAATTTGTTCTAGAACCGCTAGAAAGAGGTCAAGGAACAACAGTAGGCAACGCCTTAAGAAGGGTTTTACTGTCAAATCTGGAAGGTACAGCAGTAACAGCGCTCAGAATAGCAGGGGTGAATCACGAATTCGCCACCATCAAAGGGATAAGAGAAGACGTGCTAGAACTGATGCTGAACATGAAAGAAATAGTATTCAGAAGTTATAGCAAAGAACCTCAAATTGGTAGGCTATTAGCAATAGGACCTGGAACAGTAACCGCGGGTAAATTTGAACTACCTTCAGAAATAGAAGTAGTTGACCCCAATCAATACGTAGCCACTCTAGCAGAAGATTCTAAACTAGAAATGGAATTTCACGTAGAAAGAGGAACAGGTTATAGGGCGATCGATAAAACTAAAGACGACCGCAGCTCCATCGATTTTCTGCAAATAGATAGCGTCTTCATGCCAGTAACTAAAGTTAATTATACCGTGGATGACAGTCGTCTAGATGGTCATTTTGGTAAAGATAAACTAACTATAGAAATCTGGACAAACGGTAGTGTCAAACCAGAAGAAGCCCTATCTCAAGCAGCAACCATCATGGTAGAGCTGTTTAGCCCACTCAAAGATCTAACCCTGATAGATCAACCTAGCGAATACACACCAGAAGAAAACCCGAATAGTCAGATTCCTATTGAAGAACTACAACTATCAGTAAGAGCCTATAACTGTCTCAAACGCGCCCAAATCAACTCCGTAGCCGACCTCATCGACTATTCCCAAGAAGACCTGCTCGAAATCAAAAACTTTGGACAAAAATCAGCCGAAGAAGTAGTAGAAGCCCTACAAAAACGCCTAGGTATAACTTTACCACTAGAAAGAACCAATAAAGCCTAAACAAGAGAGGAAAAAATGCGTCACCAATGTCGTGTACCCCAACTAGGACTACCAGCTGACCAACGTAAGGCTCTGTTAAGAAGTCTAACCACAGAACTACTACGTCACGGTCAAATCAAAATCACCCATACCAGAGCTAAAGCAGTACGTCAGGAAGCAGAAAGAATCATTACCTTAGCTAAAGACGGCTCTTTAGCAGCTAGACGTCAAGCCCTAAGCTACGTCTATGATAAAAAACTAGTACACGCTCTGTTTGAGCAAGTACCTAGTCGCTACGGCAATCGCAATGGCGGCTATACTCGCATCACCAGAACGGTAAATCGTCGCGGTGATAATGCAAAAATGGCTATTATTGAGCTAGTTGACTAATCAAACTCAACGCGTGGCTCTGCTGATACAATATCTGGGAACATCCTTCCACGGTTGGCAAAGACAAGCCAAACACAGAAGCGTACAAGCAGAAATTGAAGAGGCGATCGCCTCTATTCTTAAACATCCTGTAGTAGTTCATGGAGCAGGTAGAACCGACTCAGGAGTACACGCAGCAGCTCAAGTAGCCCATTTTGACCAAGCTAGCCCTATACCAGCTCAACGGTGGGCAACAGTACTCAACGGTATTTTACCCAAAGATATCTTAATTCGAGGCTCAGCTCCCGTTCCCCCTACTTGGCACGCTCGTTTTAGCGCCCTGTGGCGAAGATATCGCTATACTATCTACACAGATAAACAGCCGAATCTCTTCCTCGCTCCCTTTGTCTGGCACTATTATCGAGCACCCCTAGAAGCAGAGCTAATTAACCAAGCTCTCCAACCTCTAATCGGTAAACATGACTTAGCCGCCTTTGAGCGCGCAGGCTCATCTCGCCCCCATTCTTGGGTAGATATCCATACCGCTTACTGTAACAGAAGCGGACCGATTATCTCCCTAGAGATTCAAGCCCAAGGCTTTTTATACGGAATGGTGCGACTACTAGTCGGAATGCTCGTAGAAGTAGGTAGTGGTCAACGCTCCCTCCCTAACTTCTCTAGCATCTGGCAAAATCAACAGCGAGAAGCGGTTAAGTATGCAGCCCCACCTCAAGGACTCTGTCTCTTGCGAGTAGGTTACCGAGATTTGCCCTTTCCTGAGTCTCTCTGGTTTGATACTCAGCCTTCTTTTATGTTCAATAACCCTAATAGTTAAAATGAATAAAACCCCTTTACCCAATCAAGAAACCCTAGAGCGTAAGTGGTACGTTGTTGACGCTTCAGGACAACGATTAGGACGCCTAGCTACCGAAATCGCCATGATCCTCAGAGGTAAAAATAAACCTACCTTTACTCCTCACATGGACACAGGAGACTTCGTCATTGTGATCAACGCCGAAAAAGTAGTTGTCACAGGTAACAAAGCCGAACAAAAAATCTACGCTCGTCACTCAGGCAGACCAGGTGGTAGAAAAGAAGAAACCTTCGCTAAACTACAAAAACGCATACCTGAAAGAATCGTTGAACACGCAGTCAAAGGAATGCTACCCAAAAACTCCCTCGGGCGCAGACTTTTTACTAAACTGAAAGTCTATACAGGTGAACAACACCCCCACTCTGCCCAAAAACCTGAAATCCTAACTATCCAAACAATCCCTAATGGAGGTAACTAATGCAAAGTAATCAAGATAGAGTAGTTTACTGGGGTACAGGAAGACGTAAATCATCCATCGCTCGCGTTCGTCTCGTCCCAGGTACAGGAGAAGTTACCGTTAACGGTAGAACAGCTACTGATTACTTTAACCGTATCCCTAATTATCTACAAACCCTTAAAGCACCCCTAGAAACCCTTGGTTTAGAAAGTCAATACGATATTCTTGTTAAAGCCCACGGCGGTGGTTTGACGGGACAATCCGACGCGGTTAAACTAGGAGTAGCTAGGGCTTTATGTCAGTTAGATCCCGAAAATCGTCAACCTCTCAAAGTCGAAGGTTATTTAACCCGCGACCCCCGCGCGAAAGAACGCAAAAAATACGGACTACATAAAGCTCGTAAAGCACCTCAATACTCCAAACGTTAAGATAACCCTGAACAAACTATGCCTAAATCAGATATTCACCCCACTTGGTATCCCGAAGCTAAAGTCATCTGCAATGGTGAAGTAGTTATGACCACAGGCTCTACTCAACCTGAAATTCACGTTGAAGTCTGGTCTGGTAATCATCCCTTTTACACAGGAACTCAGAAAATTATTGACACAGAAGGACGGGTTGACCGCTTTAATCGTAAGTACGAAGGCTTATTTGGTGGCTCTAAAGGTAAAAATAAACCTACTCAACCCGATTCATCAGCTCAATAAGCTTATCCAACCCAAGGACTCGCCCAGCTTCTTGCTGGGTTATTTATTAAATTTTTTTATTTAGGAAAACTTAACCATGGCTGAAACATATTTATTAGATAAACTTAAATCTGTTGAACAAACCTATCAAGAATTAACTAAACGTCTAGCTGATCCCGATATCGCTACTAATCCTGACGAATTGCAACAAGTAGCTAAAGCTCGCTCTTCTATGGAAGAAACCGTTAATACTTATTACGAGTGGCAAAACGTCCAAACCGAACTCCAAGGGGCTAAACAAGTCCTCAAAGAAGCAGCAGGAGACCAAGAGTTACGAGAAATGGCTCAATTAGAGGTAGCCGAGTTGGAAGCTAAAAGTAAACAGCTAGAAACTCGTCTCAAAATCCTCCTCTTACCCCGAGATCCTAATGATGATAAGAATATTATGTTAGAAATTCGGGCTGGTACAGGAGGAGATGAGGCTAGTATCTGGGCTGGTGATTTGTTGAGAATGTATTCTCGTTACGCTGAAACCCAAAACTGGAACGTACAATTGGTTAGTGAATCTCTCGCTGATATGGGAGGTTTTAAAGAAGTTATCCTGGAAATTAAAGGGGAAAGCGTCTATAGTAAACTAAAGTATGAAGCAGGTGTACATCGTGTCCAACGTGTACCAGTTACTGAAGCAGGTGGAAGAGTTCATACTTCCACTGCTACCATCGCCATTATGCCCGAAGTAGATGAGGTAGAGGTCAAAATTGACCCCAAAGATATTGAAATGACTACCGCTAGATCAGGTGGTGCGGGTGGTCAAAACGTCAATAAGGTAGAAACAGCGGTGGATCTCTTCCACAAACCCACGGGAATTAGGGTATTTTGTACCGAAGAACGTAGTCAGCTAAAAAACCGTGAACGCGCTATGCAAATTCTGCGCGCTAAACTCTACGAAATAAGTTTACAAGAACAACAAGCAGAAGTTACCTCTTTACGGCGATCGCAAGTTGGGACTGGTTCTCGTTCTGAAAAAATTCGTACCTATAACTATAAGGATAACCGCGTTACTGATCATCGTCTCGGGGTTAATTTCAGTTTAGATCGCTTCCTTGAAGGAGATCTCGAAGAAGCGATTCAATCCTGTATCACTCAAGATCAACAACAACGTTTAGAAGCTTTAGCCGCTTCTCCCTCTAGTTCTGATTAGCTTAATCAATAATATCAAAGTTATTTTTTCTCTAATACCTGAAAAAAGGGTTCGTTTTTGTTCTATTATAAAAATGATTATCATTTTTACATAAATCATGAGCAATATTTTCAGACCTCTAACTCTAGGTATCACCTTACTCATCTCAAGTGTGAACTCAGTTCAAGCAGCTACTATCTACGCTTCAGGACAGCGTTTTATTCCTGCTGTACCTGGTGAGCACGATGATATTAGGGAAAACTTCATCTATGAAATTAATACTCAAACAGGAGTAGCAATACCTATCTCACCAGAAACATCTGGACTTCCTTCAGCTTTAGGGGGAACATCAGATCAAAGATTATTAGGGTTTCAATCTGGAGAATTAGTAGAGTTAAACCCTAATACAGCACAGAAAACAACTATAGCTACTTTTCCTGGTTTAAGTTCTACTGGTTTGGATATTCTCGAAAATGGGAACACTTTTATACTTCCTTTTAATAATTCTCAAACACAACAACTCCATCGTTTAGATATAGATACCCAGACAGCTATTCCTTTAGGGAGTGATACTTCTGTAGGAGACGCGATCGATACTGCTAGAGGGACTTCAACTGGTACAGCAGAGCCTTTTATTATTAGTCTAGGCTCGGTAAATGGTACAATCTACGGGGTTGATTTAGATACTGATTCTTTGATTAGTTTGAATCCGAATACTGGTGACGCTTCTATAGTAGGAAATGTTGGGGTGGTATCATCTGGAGCAAGATCAGGTTATAGTGGTTTTTCAGCCTTAACTGGAGTTGATACTAATAATGATGGTAGTTTTGATGCTTTATTCGGAAGTGTGAACTTTCAAGGAGGTGAAAGACTAGGTGGAGTTGCTCGTTATGATCTCACTAATGGAACATGGGATTTAGTAGGAACTAACGAAGGGGTTATCTTTTTCGGTTTTGGGAGTTCTCCAGTCATTCCCGAACCTAGTTCAATGATGGCGGTTTTATTTAGTGCTGCTGTAGTGGGATGGAAACGCCAGTTTAAGCATAAATAAATAGTTATAAAGAGATATTATGATGAGCTAATATCTCTTTTTTTAAATAATCATGAAGAAAATTATCAGTCTATCTTTATTATTAACAATATCTTATAGTCCTTCAGTCCAAGCAACAACAGTAGTTAGAGATTGGGTACAACAAGCTTTAAACGCTGTTAAGCGTAACCCGAGTACAACAGGACCAACGATCGCTTCTCGGGCTTATGGTATATTATCAACAGCTATGTATGACGCTTGGTCAGCTTATGAAGAAGTTCCGATTAGTACCACTCTAGGAGATGATTTACAACGTCCTCAGAGTGAGAATAACCCAGAAAATAAAGCTAAAACCATGAGTTTTGCTGCTTATCGGGTATTAACAGCATTATTTCCCAGCGAACAAGCAGAATTTGCTAACCTGATGACTCAATATGGATATAATCCCCATGATTTAACTAAAGATATCACGACTCCTGAAGGTATCGGTAATGTCGTTGCAGAAACCCTAATGGAATTTAGACGTAATGATGCTTCTAATCAATTGTCTAATTATGTACCTGTTAATACCCCTAATCATCCCGTAGATATAACCCGTTGGACACCTGAACACGTACCTATTGATAATTTTGAGAGTAGTTTACAGGAGTATCTAACTCCCCATTGGGGGGAAGTAATTCCTTTTGGGTTAGAGAATGGTTCTCAATTTCGCCCTAATCCTCCCGAGCCTTTTTTACTAGATAATCAAGCTAGTGCAGATTTAATTAACCAGACAATTACTCGTAGAGATGGAACTGTAGTAGAAATTAGTCCAGATTTAGTGGGAATAGATATTAATCCTAACTTTATCGCACAAGCAGAACAGGTAGTAGAAATTAGTCAAAATTTAACCGATGAACAAAAAGCGATCGCCGAATTTTGGGAAGATGGGGGAGGTACTTACTATCCTCCAGGTCATTGGTTAGAATTTGGTTTAGAAATTGCCCAGAGAAATAACCATAGTCTAGATCAAGATATTTTACTCTTTTTTCCTTTGAGTAACGCGCTTTTTGATACGGGTATTGCTACTTGGGAAGCAAAGCTCTATTATGATTATGCACGTCCTGTAAGAGTGATTAGAGACTTAGCCAGATTGGGTTTAATCGACGAATCACAGATAGATTTTGTAACTTATCAAGATCCTTTTGGAGATCCTTCTCCCCCTTTTCCTGAATATACCTCTGGTCATAGTGGTTTTAGTGCAGCAGGAGCTCAAGTATTACGATTATTTACAGGCAGTGACTATTTAGGTGTTGGAGTAACCATCGAGGATTCAAGATTTTTTCCAGGTTCATTTAGACAACCAGTATCTCTCTATTGGGAGACATTTACTGATGCAGAAATTGAAGCGGGAATATCGAGATTATATGGGGGTATTCATTTTGAACAGGGTAATCTAGATGGAGGTGTTTTAGGGAGACAAGTAGGAGAAACAGTGTGGTCTAAAAGTCGGTTTTATATCAACGGTGGTGAAGTTATTCCCGAACCAAGTACGATAGGGGGTTCGGTTTTATTGATTAATGGGTTGTTAGTCTTAAGAAGATATCAGCAGAGTTGCTAATATCGAATGGAAAATAAAACGTTCTTGTTGAGTTAGGTATTAGGTGGAACGGTTTTAGGTATTAGGTGTTATTCCGAATTAAGAATTAAGAATTAATTATTTTTTCGCGCACTCTCCCCTCTCCCCTTACTTTAAATTAACCGACCAGATCCTAATCATTCCTTCAAGAGTTCCCGACACCAGTAAATCTCCCGACTCATTTAAGGCTAAACTAAAAATCCTTTGTTGTAAGTCGGGAAAAACAGCTAGGGCTTTTTCACTATTTTTGTGCCAAATCTTAATACTTCCTTCAGCACCACCACTGAAGAGTAAGTTATCAGGATGAAAGACTAAAGACATTACTTGTCCATCGTGAGCATTAAGAATACTTAGAGGTTGTTCTGGCTTACTTAATTGCCATAATTTAATCGTACCATCTACACAACCCACTGCTACTAGTTCTCCATCTTGACTAATAGCTATCGATTGTACAGAAGAGATATTACCATATAATATTCCTTGATGTTTTCCTGTTGCTAATTCCCATAAATTTACTGTACCATCTCCACTTCCACTAACTATAATTTTCTTAGCTTCGTAAACATCAACAGCATAAATAGCACCTGATTCATCTAGGGAACTAGCTATCTTGTCACCGTTTTTTAAATCCCATTGTTTGATAGTTTGATCATAGCTACCACTAATTAATATATCTCTTTGGTTAGCTATGGCTAAATCATGAATTGAACCTGAATGATGGGTTAAAGTTCTTTCGGTTTTTAAAGGTTCTTTTTCTTGACTATTAATAATTGACCAGATTTTAATCTCTTGGTCAAAGCCCCCTGTAATTACTTGTTGTTGGTTGCAAGTAACTGCTAATATCCCTTGATTATGTGCTTCGAGACTATCAATTAGTTCTCCCGTTTTTAAGTTCCACATCTTCAAGGTTTTATCCCAACTGACACTAAATAACCAGTTTTCTTGATTATTAATCACTAAACTAGTCACAGCATCTTCATGACCTTGTATGCTGTTGATTAGTTCATAATTACAATTTATTTTTGTATGAGAGTTGTTTAAGATAGTTGCTTTAGTTTCTTTGCTATTCTTTTCTGATTTTAAGACAGTTTGTTGTTGATTTTCTAGACTACTTATTCTTTCTATTAAACGATTATCTTCTAGATATTTAATGATTTTATTCAGCCCTTGTTCAATTAAGTTTATCTGTTCTAAACTGTCTTCTGTTTGATTAATTTTGTTGATATTTATATCTAAACTATCTTGATTTAATCTTTTTAGAGAACTAGCTATTTTTTGGTTAGTTTTATATCGGTATCTTAACCGGTTAACTAGATTTAACGTCAGACTTAATACAGTCAAAACTAAAAACCAGATTAATCTGTCAAAAAACAAATAAATTATTAACCCAATCACAGTCGAAAGAAGAATTAGATATTCAGCAAGATCTAACCAATGTAACTTTACTGCTTTCATAATTAATCTTTAACCTAAATGTAAAATAGTTTTCGCAATTTGAAAATAGATTAGCACACCTAAAACATCTACAGCAGTAGTAATAAAAGGAGCAGACATCAAAGCGGGATCAAAACCAAAGGTACGAAATAAAAATGGTAAACATGAACCAGATACAGAAGCTAAAATAGCGATCGCCACTAAACTTATTCCCACAGAAAAAGCGACCATCAAGTTTCCTTGTAAAAAATAAGCCCATACTGTAGCCACACTCCCCAAAACCAAACCTAGTAAAGCACCTGCTAAAGCTTCACGCAAAATAACTTGAGTAGTACCGAGCGCTTTAATTTGTTCGGTATTTAACCCCCTAATTACCACCGTCGAAGATTGTGCACCCACACTACCCCCTGTACCAATTAATAAGGGTATAAAGGCTGTTAAAGCTACTGCTTGTTGTAAAAAATCTTGTTGAGAATTAATTATAGTTGCCGTAATCGTATTAATCAGTAACAAAACGAACAACAAAGTTACCCGTTTACGAGCTACTGTCAGTAAATTAAGTTGAAAGTAATTATCTTTATCAGATTGTAAACCACCGAGTGCGTAAATATCTTCGGTAGCTTCTTGTTGGAGGATATCGAGAATGTCATCTACGGTTACTACCCCCACTAAACGTTTTTCGTGATCCACTACGGGAAGAGCTAATAAATCGTAACGTTGAATTAGTCTTCCTACCTCCTCTTGATCCGTATCTGTTTCTACTGAGACTAAATCTGTGGTCATAATCTCATTTAATCTCTGCTCAGGTAAAGCGATGACTAAATCTCGCAAAGACAATGTTCCCACCAAATGACGAGAAACATCAATAACATAAATATAATAAACTACTTCAGAAGTACTAGCTAAGCCCCGAATCCTTTCTATCGCTTGTGCTGCGGTTAAGTTTTCCTTAAGAGAGATATACTCAGGTGTCATAATTCGACCCGCTGTATGCTCATCATATCCTAACAAGAGAGCGGTAGCTTCCCTTTCTCTAGGACTAAGTTGAGTATAGAGACGACCTACAACCTTCGCGGGTAATTCATCGAATAATTTAGCGCGATCGTCAGGAGACATCTGATCAACGATATCGAGGACTTCCTGATGTTTAAACTTTTGTAAAAGAGAGAATTGTACGCTAGAATCTAGATGTTCATAAACATCGATCGCTACGATTTTAGGTAATAAGCGAAAAGCGATCGCCTGCATGGATTCTGGTAAACCTTCGATTGCTTCAGCTATATCTACGGGTTGAACAGGTATCAGAAGAGACTTAGCACCTTGGTAATTATTTTTTTCCAGTAGAATCTGTAACTGCTCTCTAACTATTTCTCTTAATTCCTGGCGATCGCCTCTATTACTCTCTGTCAAGATTCACCTCCTCTTTTTTACCAGTGAGTTCGTAGGAAGGTGTTAGGTATTAGGTTTTAGGTGTGGGGTGTTAGGATTTCGGATTTATTTTTTATATATAAAATACTACTCTTACCTTTTCCCTCTTACCTTTTCCCTTTTCCCTCTTACCTGAATGCCTTTTTGTTTTTTAAAAATAAGGTGGTATAAATACCACCGTTGACTAGTAAAAATTAGCTAAACAGACTAGAAATTGCTCTCCCCATATTAGTAGGTTGGAGTGCATCTACAGCTGCTGTAGGTTCATAACCACAGTGTACCATACAATTAGCGCATTTAGGGTTACCCGAAGCTTGTCCATAGTTATCCCAATTAGTTTCCTCTAGTAACTCTTTAAAAGTGCGATAATATCCTTCATTGAGTAGATAACAGGGTTTTTGCCAACCCAAGACGCTATAACTAGGACTACCCCAAGGTGTACAATCATATTCTTTTTCACCGAGAAGAAAATCTAGAAAGAGGGGATTGTGGTTAAAATTCCAATTTTTTTGCCCACTTTTCCAGGGTTGGAGAATTTGTCTGAATAAAGCTCTAGTTTGCTCACGATTTAAGAAATGTTCTTGATCAGGTGCCCATTCGTAACTATACCCAGGAGAGATCATCATACCATCGACTCCTAAACCTTGGACAAAATCAAAAAACTCCTGCATTTGTTGAGGATCTACACCATCAAATACGGTAGTATTAGTAGTAACACGAAAACCCTTAGCTTTAGCAGTGCGAATCGCTTTTACCGCAACGTCAAAAACGCCTTGGCGATCGACGCATCGATCGTGCCATTCTTGCAAACCATCAAGATGTACACTAAAGGTGAGATAGGGTGAAGGTTCAAATTTAGAGAGACTCTTTTCTAAGAGAATACCATTAGTGCATAAATAAACAAATTTTTTGCGCGCTACCAAACCTTCAACGATTTCATCTATTTGGGGGTGTAAGAGAGGCTCACCTCCAGGAATAGACACTACAGGCGCGCCACACTCTTCTACTGCGTTAAAACACTCCTCTGGTGTTAAATTTTTTCTGAGTATCTCTGTGGGATGTTGAATTTTACCACAACCAGAACAAGCCAAATTACAACGGAAAAGAGGCTCTAACATTAAAACCAGGGGAAAACGTTTACGACCTTGCAGACGTTGTTTTAAGATATATGTACCTACTCCAAGAGCTTGTTCCCATTGTATAGCCATAGAATCTCCTCACACAAAAATTTATACTTAGTTTAACAGAATGTCAAGTTAGGAGTAATTACTTGTTAAATTTAACTAAACCAATTTACCCTTTGTTTTTTTCCTTGTTAAAGCATAACCCAGAAGCTGCGCATCAACGGTTACTAGAGTTACTAGTTAAAGTAGATCATAATCGCGATCGCTCTTGGGGAAAATGGTTAGAAACACAACTGAGGGAATCCTTTTGTTATCAAGATAGTCGTTTAGAGCAACAATTATGGGGTTTACAATTTAGCAACCCCTTTGGGTTAGCTCCAGGTTTTGATAAAGATGGAGTAGTAGCGCGAATGTGGTCAAATTTTGGCTTTGGTTTCGCTGAATTAGGTGCGGTAACTCTTCATCCTCAACCAGGAAACCCCCCACCGCGGATGTTTCGTTTACCCCTAGATAAGGCTACTCTCAATCGTATGGGTGCTAATAATCAAGGTGCGCAAGTAATAGCCCAAAGATTAACCCAAGTCTCGCCGAGTATTCCTATCGGGATTAACTTGTGTAAATCTAAGATCACCCCTTTAGAAGATGCAGCAGAAGATTATTTAGGGAGTTTCCGTTATTTTCGTGACTGTGCTAATTATTTTGTGGTCAATGTGAGTTCTCCTAATACTCCTGGACTGCGATCGCTCCAAGCTACAGCACAATTAGAGGGGATTATTGCTACTCTTGTCGAGGAAAACCAAGGAAGACACCCTATTTTAGTGAAAATTTCCCCAGATTTAGAATTAGAAGAGATTAGCGCTATTATTAATCTAGCTCAACAATACCAATTAGCGGGCTTAGTGGCTACTAATACTACGATTAACAAAAGTGGTTTAAAGACTCAAATAATTAACGGTAATCCCATCACAGAAGAAGCGGGGGGTATCAGTGGTTTACCATTAAAAGAACGTTCTACAGAGATTATCCGCTTTATTTGGCAACAAACCCAAGGAAAATTACCCATTATTGGTGTAGGAGGGATTTTTACCCCTGAGGATGCTTGGGCAAAAATTAGCGCCGGAGCAAGTTTATTACAAGTTTATACGGGTTGGATTTATCAAGGTCCTTGGCTGGTAAAAGAGATTCTGCAAGGATTGGTACAGCGTATGGAAGCCAAAGGGTTTAGCCATCTTAATCAAGCAATTGGACACGAAAACCACCCAATATGAGATAATAACCTTTACAAATCTTTATGTTAAGCTAATTAAGTTAAAAAGGAGATTATAAAACGATGCAATTGGCGCAACCGTTGCCAAGCGTCCCCAGAGAGCTACTTAAGCCCCACGGGGGAATGAATATCAACGTCTTAATGTTTATCAGCGCGATCGCCCTAATTATCTTTTCTGTTTGTGGTTATTGGCTGTGGAATTGGTATCACTGGTGCTGTTTTTTCTGTACTGTACTAGCTTTACACCTAGCAGGAACAATTATTCACGACGCTTCCCACAATAGTGCTCATCGCAACCGCACTCTTAATGCTATTCTTGGACATGGCAGCGCTTTAATGTTGGGGTTTGCTTTTCCTGTCTTTACTCGTGTTCATCTCCAACACCACGCACACGTCAATGATCCTAAAAATGACCCTGATCATTTCGTCTCCACTGGTGGTCCTCTCTGGTTAATCGCCGCGCGTTTTTTCTATCATGAGATTTATTTCTTTAAAAGACGTCTCTGGCAAAAAAATGAGTTATGGGAATGGTTTTTTAGTCGGTTATTCTTATTTACCGTGGTGTTTTTGAGTGTTCAATATGGTTTTCTCGGTTATGTTTTAAATTATTGGTTTTCCCCCGCTTTGGTGGTAGGATTGGCTTTAGGTCTATTTTTTGATTATCTACCTCATCGTCCTTTTCAAGAACGCGATCGCTGGAAAAATTCCCGAGTTTATCCTGGTAGATTGCTCAATATTCTGATTTGTGGACAAAATTATCATTTAATCCATCACCTTTGGCCCTCCATTCCTTGGTATAAATATCAAACAGCTTATTATGCGACTAAACCACTCCTAGACGCTAAAGGTTGTGATCAATCTCTAGGGTTACTTCAAGCTAAAAACTTCTGGGGTTTTCTTTATGATATTTTTCTAGGAATTCGTTTTCATCATTCTCAATAAATTACGCGATCGCTTTCATCAATGGATAAGATGTGAGCGATCGCGTTTTAGCTTAACCGCGAGAAGCCTCAAGCTTTATTTTCTCAAATAAGCGTGAGATGAATCGCGTCCTTATTT